>NZ_VTYM01000018.1:0-76766 GCF_013113925.1 Alteromonas sp. 07-89-2
CGGTAACAGGGGTTCGAATCCCCTAGGGGACGCCATTTTATCGCGTCACAGTCGATTAAAACTGTGAAATAGGCTGGAGTTGATTATTCAACTTCTGACTGAAAGTTTTAGTAAGGCAAGGTCGCTCAGTTCGCTAGCTCACTTCGCCTTACTGAAAATCTCGAAAGCGGTGCTTTCGAAAGAAGATTTTCAGTCCCCTTCGTCTAGAGGCCTAGGACACCGCCCTTTCACGGCGGTAACAGGGGTTCGAATCCCCTAGGGGACGCCATTTCGAAAAAACCAGCCATTCGGCTGGTTTTTTTGTTTCTGGCTTAAAACTTTGTGGACAGACACTGCAATTAAATCTGTAAGCAAATAGATGCAAAGCCATCTTAAGAAAGCTTCAGTGGACAGACACTCTTCTTTTCCTCTTTAAACCATCTACCTAGACATACACCGATCATTTTTATCGGAATTTGCAATTCTTACAAAAGAGGCGTCAACACCTTCGCGCAAGTACTTTTCAGAGGTTCAATGCGTAAAGAACTCATGTCACAACCCTTTAAGAAACTTTTGTGTGATAGATACGTGAGCTTGTTGAACTGTTATGATCTAAAAAATACAAAAGAGGTGTTATATGCAGAATTATCCAATTGGAACTCCTGGTGAGCCTTGGGGCGAAGAAGAAAAAGCCCAATGGAAAGCACAGCAGACTGTGAAAAGAAGCTATCAGGAAGAAGTACTTAATAAACTCTTCAACATTATCCCTGAAGGCTTTGAGTTAAAGCAGTATGGCGCACTTCCTTATGATACAGCGCGTTACCCACTATATGTTGTCATTCCCAAGAATTTTGACGCTGAGAAGCCGTCTGCACTCGTTACAGGCGGTGTTCACGGCTACGAAACCAGTGGTGTGCAAGGAGCGCTTCAATTTATTGAAACAAAGTTGGCTCAGTACGCGGAGCAAGTAAATATAGTTGTGGTGCCATGTGTAAGTCCCTGGGGATACGAGTCGATAAATCGATGGAACCCAATGGCATTAGATCCGAATCGCTCGTTTTACAGCGATTCTCCTGCACCTGAGTCTGCTCAGCTTATGCAATTAGTATCTGACTTAGCGTTATCTCTTACGCTTCATATTGATTTGCATGAAACGACAGACACGGACAATAGTGAGTTTAGACCAGCACTGGCTGCGCGGGATGGGGTGATCCATGATAACTGGAACATTCCAGATGGTTTCTATACGGTTGCTAATACTCCAAGCCCCCAAATAGAGTTTCAAAAAGCAGTTATTGAGGCTGTGAAAAAAGTAACGCATATTGCACCGGCCGATGAAAACGGAAAGATTATAGGTGCAGATGTGGTGAGTGAAGGTGTAATTTGCTATGACAAGAAGTCGTTGTACCTTTGTGGAGGTATGACAGATGCTAAGTACGTCACAACCACAGAAGTCTATCCCGATAGCGATAATGCGACACCCGAGAATTGCAATGATGCTCAGGTGGCCGCAATTTGCGCTGCACTCGATTATTTAAATTAGACGCTTGAACGTTTAGACGTCTAGATGTATATTTGAGCCTCTTTTTTAGGAGGCTCTTTGTGTTTACTTATTCTGCGGTTATTTACGACGGTAAAAAGCAAAATTTAGTGAGGTACGACTGTGGGACAGACACTGAGTTTTCCTCATATCTTGAATCGCGCTTTGGTTGTCATGTTTGTTTGTGGTCCAATAAAGAGCTATCAGAAACTACAATGGCAGCTATCGCAGCTTCGCGAGTACAGAGTAAAAAAGACGGTCTGGATAAAACAAAAGCTTTATGAACTTAATTTCCCCATGTGTAGCCTTGTGCAAATTAACCGAAGGAGACATTTGCATTGGGTGTAAACGTACGATTGAAGAAATCATTAATTGGCGGACATACACCGATAATCAAAAGAAGGCCGTATTCACTCGCCTTGAAAATTTAGAAAAGGAAGCCGCTACCCAGTTACAGCCTCGTAAATAGGCTAAGTGCGGACTTCTATCAAGAACTTTCTACGTATGGACAGACACACAAGCTTTTCTATTCGTAAAGAATTAGAAGCCTGCATCACTCCCACATGAAGTAAAGTGTCTTTCGGACAGACACTTACTAAATTTAAACAGCTGCAATTTAAAACCACCTTAAATGCACCTTAAGTAGACAGTCACAGAAGTTGAAAAACTAAGCATCAAAGCCTGGCTGATATAAGTGCTTTTTGCTAAACTCCCGCGCCGATTTTATGTTCTATTAAACTGAGATTTTTGCAATGAAAGTAATGCTTGCCCCTATGGAGGGCGTTGTCGACCACTTAATGAGAGATATGCTCACTCGCGTGGGTGGTTTCGATCAGTGCGTTACTGAATTTGTAAGAGTTGTCGATCAAAAATTACCAAAGAAAACGTTTTATAGACTTTGCCCTGAGCTTCATAATAATGGCAAAACTCCGGCAGGTGTGCCTGTCCGAGTTCAATTATTAGGACAACATCCACAGTGGCTTGCAGAGAATGCACAAACAGCAATAGAGCTGGGCTCTCCTGGTGTTGACCTAAATTTTGGTTGCCCTGCCAAAACAGTTAATAAAAGTAAGGGCGGGGCGGTTTTGTTAAAAGAAACCCAAACCCTTTATGACATTGTGAAAGCTGTAAGGGATGCTGTTCCTGCAGAAATCCCAGTTTCAGCCAAAATCAGACTAGGTTTTGAAGACAAATCTTTAGCTATCGAAAATGCTATAGCTATCACTGAAGCGGGCGCATCTGAGCTCGTTGTTCATGCGCGGACCAAAACGGAGGGATATAAACCACCGGCTTATTGGGACTGGATAGCGAAGATCAAGCAACACACCGATATTCCACTTGTTGCAAATGGTGAAATTTGGAACGCTGAAGACGCTAAGCGTTGTCAAAGCCAATCAGAGTGTACCAACCTGATGATAGGACGAGGTGCATTGGCAATGCCTAATCTAGCGCTGAGTATTAAAGAGGGCGTAGCACCTATGCCATGGTCTGAACTGGCTGCTTTGCTGATTCAATACTCTGGCTACGAAATTTTTGGTGATAAGGGCAAATATTACCCCAACCGAATTAAGCAATGGTGCGGCTATCTGAAAAGACAATACCCTGAAGCTGGAGTTCTGTTCAACGACATAAGGCGCCTAACGAAATCTCAGGACATTGTTGATGTGCTTGCACGTCAAGCCGATATTTAGCCAAGTACTTTTGCAATGGTGTTAGAATTTCACGACAGATACCTTTGAGCATTTGCAACGTTTGGGCGACATGCCCTTTGGCAGCATCTGGCGAAATTCTCCATCATCTCGGGGCAACCGACAGGCCCAGTAAAAAGTGTTTCAAAATTACTAGTTACTAGCTGCCAGTTCTCTTTTGTCATTCCAAGCTTACTTAGCAAGCGGTTAGGAAGCTTTGGGACTTTGCAGGTATCGTTATTACTCTCTGCATTCATCGTATCAGTGATAAGCTGCAAATAATCGGTAAATGCGAAGGGCAACGGCACGGTGTTATTGTGGTGACTATCGTTAAAAGGCATCAAAAACTTAGGCGTTTTGTTCGAGCGTTTGGCATTCAAGCGATATTGGATACTAGTATGGTGAGAGTTGCCTAGCGTCGTCGCTATTTTTGCTCGAATGGGATTTAAATCGACGTAAGCCATTACACTGGCCAGTGCTTTCTCATCGAGTATAGCTTGTGACCTAAACCTTCTTTCCCAGAAATAGCCCTTACATTCATCTTCTTTGTTAGCTCTTCGAGCAATATATTCATTGAGCATACGCATAAACCAGCTGATGCTTTGAAGTCGCTCTCGATATATAACAGATAGTGATTTTAATTCTGCTAGCTCATCTAACGTTACAGAATCAAAATTTTCTAAATATCGCTGCACTACGGGCGGGCATTTATAAAACATCCTCCACCGAAGCAAGACCTCATCCATCGTCCAGCCTTCAGCTCTGCCTTTTGCTATATGCAATACCACATGAATGTGATTATGCATGACAGCGTAGGCGCATAAGTCGATGGCAAAAGCTTGAGAAAGCTTATGTAGCCTGTCTTGAATCCACTTTCTTCTATGCTCATAGTTTATGCCAGTGCGGGCATCGCGACCACAAAGGTAAGATTGCCTCACGCAGCGAGAAATGCAGTGGTAATAAGGTGTAACATCAGTATTTATTTGCTTGTAACGAGGTAGAGGCATATCCGTATCCCATAGTTATTTATTGACATTATGAGATTTACGGCGTCAATTTTAAGTGGTCTTTGGGACAGTTTTAGGGACGGTTACTTCAAATGAGAGCTCATTAAGTTAAATCTCATCATGAGTGTCAGTCGAAGTTGGATAAATAGAACTGAAAATCGTGGACAGACACTCGAGCTTCACAACGGATAAAATCCATCGTTGCGTCAAATAAACTAAAAAGAAAAAGGACAGACACTCTTATTTAGCGAGTGTCTGTCCCTAACAGTATTCAATAAGAAAGAATTTAAACGTATACATCAACTCTAGAACCCACACGCCCATCGTTAGTGCTTGAGGTCTGCTGTGTGCTCTGAGGCTGAGTCTCGCGACTTTCTTGCACATTACGGGGCTCAACCTGTTGAGTAGGTCGCTGTGGCGATTCTAAGACAGTGGAAACAGGAGACGAATTAACAGAAGAAACGTCCATAATCAAACCTCGTTTTTAAACATAATGCCTAATAAGATTAGCACAATTATTGAGCGCTAAGAATTAAACTTCTTAAGTGTCTGTCCATAAAATTAGCGATCAAAGGCTGTGCCTCAGCATTTGGATGAATACCATCGTTTTGCATTAAGTCCTTATTTAGCGCTATTTCTTCAAGGAAAAAGGGGATTTTTTGAACGTCCTGAGCTTCCGCTACTTTATTGAAGTTTTGAGTAAACATCTGCGTATAGCGCTTGCCATAATTAGAAGGAATTTGCATTTCTTGCAGAAACACTACGGCATTACTCTCCTTCGCAACACTTACCAGCGAATCTAAATTATCCCTAATCTTACCGATATTATGGCCCTGAAGGCCGTCATTACCGCCCAGTTCAATCAATACATGGGTAGGGTTGTGTTGCTCTAATAAACGAGGAAATCGCGCTAAACCACCGTCAGTGGTCTCTCCGCTTACCGCAGCATTTACAATATCAATCGGAATGTTGTCGTCTTGCCACATCTTTTGTAACAAACTGACCCAACCCTCATGTTGCTGTAATCCATAAGCCGCGGATAAACTGTCACCTAAGATAAGTAAAACTGCATTTTCGCTTGTGTCGCTCTGCTCAGCTTGATCTGATAGCGCTTGAAAGGGTATTAAAAGAATAAGTAAAAAAGCGAACAAATAACGAAATTTAACAAACACGAATTGATGACCTCTTATGATAAAAGCTAATGCTGTAACCAAAGTAGTGGATACGAGTGAAGGTTCACTGCAGATCCTTCGTCCTATTTCTTTTGAAGTCAAGTCTGGTGAGTCCGTTGCCATTATTGGCGCGTCCGGCTCGGGTAAATCAACCCTTTTGGGCTTGTTAGCAGGGCTTGACCAAGTTACAGAAGGGGAAATTTTCTTAGATGGTGAAGGACTTCACAGCATGAATGAAGAAGAGCGCGCAATTTTAAGAGGAAATAAAGTAGGCTTCATTTTCCAAAGCTTTATGTTAGTTCAAAGCTTAACAGCCTTGGAAAACGTGATGCTACCGGCAGAAATTGCAGGGCTTGATAACCCAAAGGCACTAGCTTTGGATATTCTAGAGCAAGTCGGATTGAAACATCGCGCGCATCACTTCCCTAATCAGTTGTCGGGGGGCGAGCAGCAGCGTGTTGCCATAGCGCGAGCATTTATTACCTCTCCCAAAATACTTTTCGCCGATGAGCCCACCGGCAATCTAGACGCCAAAAATAGTGAAAAAATCGAAGCGCTGTTGTTCGAGATGAATAGAGAAAAAGGCACAACTCTCGTACTCGTAACTCATGATAACGAGCTTGCGGAACATTGTGACAGGCAACTCACTATGAATGCTGGCGAATTAGTTGAAACAACTGGCGCGAACACAATGAATAAGAAAGAGGCGGTTTAGATGTCGACGTCTTTTAATTTAGCTTGGCGGCTTTTCAAGCATGAAGCTAGACGTGGTGAACTGACCATCATATTGCTGGCCATTGTGCTATCTGTGGCAGCCGTATTGTCGTTGTCACTTTTTAGCGAGCGTTTACAGGGCGCACTGAAATCTCGCTCTGCCGCTTTCATTGCAGCAGATGCTCAACTTCGTTCAGACGACCCTATAAACGAGGAATGGTTGGCTAGAGCCCGAGAAGAGGGCCTTGCGACGGCAAAGCAGGTAGCAACACGTTCAATGGTATTTAAAGGCGATGAGATGTCGCTTGTTGATTTACGAGCCGTGAATGACGCTTATCCACTGAAAGGGACAGTCAATATTACTGACCAACCGTTTGGGGAAAAACGTACTACCCTAGAATTACCGCAGCCTGGAGAAGCGTGGGTACAGTCTCGACTTTTTCAAAGTCTAGGGCTTTCTGTTGGCGACATTATCGAAATTGGCGACGGCACTTTTACCGTCACCCATGTGTTGGTAGATATTCCCGATGCTGGCTTTAGCGTGTTTAATACTGACCCTATTGCGCTAATTAACTTAAACGACTTGGAAAAAACTGCGATAACCGGGCCAGGGAGTCGCGCTCGTTATGTGGGCTTTTTTGCCGGTGATGCGGGTGACATAGAAAACTTCAATACCTGGTTATTGCCCCAATTAAATGACGACTTACACTCGTGGCGTACAGTCGAAGATGACGAGTCAGCGATAGGGCGTTCTGTCGCAAGTGCTGAGCGCTATTTTCTGTTAGCGAGTTTGTTAGCAATAGTATTAGCGGCCGTTTCCATTGCCGTTGCTGCTCAGCGTTATGCTCAACGTCACTTTGATCCCGTAGCAATAATGAAGACCTTGGGGGCAACAAGCAGCACTATTCGAAAAGCCTATTTGTTCCAAATTTTATTTATCACTGGGCTTGGTATTTTTATCGGCCTTGTTATTGGTTTTATCGGTCAGCAAGTAGTGGTTTCACTTGTAGCGGACAGAGTGGATGTATCTCTTGACGTGTGGCATTGGCGGCCGCTTTTAATCGCCGTTGCTACAGGCGCTACGTGTGCATTGCTTTTTTCCTTATATCCGCTTTTGCAGCTTTTTTCAGTTCCCCCGCTTCGCGTATTAAGAAAGGACATATCAGCGAACTTACGTTCCAGAAGTATTCAGTTCTTGGCTTCCGGTGGTGCAATATTCTTACTGATGTGGATGTATAGCCGTGATTTAAAAATTAGCGCTATTCTTTTTGTATCTGGCGCTGCGCTGGTGCTTGGATTACTTGGTGCTACGTATATCTTAATTGCTATGGGACGCAAGTTGGGCAGTGGAAGAATGGGGGCGTGGCAATTGGCATGGGCTCGTATTAAGAGACGTGCAATGGACAACAGCGTGCAGCTTATTAGCTTCTCTGTCACCATTATGTTGCTTCTAGTGGTGCTAGTAATGCGCAACGATATGGTTTCGCAATGGCGCTCGCAACTGCCCGAAGGAACACCGAACTATTTCTTAATAAACATTACTCCAGACATACAACCAGAGTTGGACAGACACTTCGCTGACAACGGGGTAGATATCGAAGAGTTTTATCCTGTCATCCGAGGTCGATTTGTTTCGGTAAATGGAGAAGGGGTAAACACCGAGGTTTCTAAAGAAGATGAGCCGAATCGAGAAGGCCGAAGAGGTTTAGGCAGAGAAGCAAATCTAACTTGGAGTAACACGCTTCAAAACGAAAACGAGGTCATTGACGGGAACTGGCATGGCGATGAGGATAAACAATACAGCGAAGGATGGTTTCCGGTTTCCGTTGAAGAAGGCGTTGCAGAAAGGTTGAACATTAAAATGGGCGATCGGCTTACTTTTAATGTGGGAAGCGAGATTGTCGAAACGAAAGTAACGAGTATTCGTACTGTGAATTGGCAGACTATGCAGCCTAACTTTTTCTTCGTTATTCACCCCGAGGCAATGGCTGCATTTAGCCCAACTTATATTACTAGTTTCTACCTTCCTACCGAGAGAAAGGCAGAGTTAACAAACCTACTTAAACCGTTTGCATCAATAACTATGTTCGACGTTGATGCTCGAATTAATCAATTGCGAGAGATTGTTGATCAGGTGTCTGTTGCCGTTGAATTTATTTTGGTGCTGGTAATGTTAGCGGGCAGTCTGGTATTGATTGCACAAGTACAGGCGAGTATGGATGAACGAAGACAGGAAATAGCCATACTTCGGACGCTCGGTGCAAAGGGGGCGTTGATAAGAAAAAGTGTCATTTTTGAGTTTGTTATTATTGGTGTAGTAGCAGGCTTTATGGCAGCAATGGCCAATGAGTTGAGCCTTTATTTACTTCAAACCTCTGTATTCCAAATGGAAGCAAGCTTACACCCTGAATATTGGGCAATAGCGCCAAGCGTTGGCGCTGTCGTTGTAGGCATATTAGGTGCGTTTGGATGCTGGCGTTTGCTTACACTTAATACCAGTCAGATGCTGCGGAATATGGTTTAGGTATTGTTGCGTTAGTTTAAAATGCGCTTTAATACAAAACGGACAGACACTCGGGTAAGTGCCGTTTAGATTAAGGGCAGTGGACAGTCACTCAATTCAAATGAGTGTCTGTCCACTGCGTATTTCACAGCAAAGTTCGTTAATTACGAAAGAGTCGTTTTCGCGAAGAGTTTAAGAAGTACTCTGATTTGAAAGTAAATAGAAGTTTTTGAGGTTTGTGACTAATCAAAGTGCCTCGCGATAATGTTGTGCAATAAATGTGGACACACACTTGCTTAGCAATTCAAGTGACTGTCCACAAGGCACATAACGAATTTCAGTAATTCAACTATGCGCGATATATTTCTCTTAGCGCCTCGTCGATAGAAGGGAAGTCAAAACTGAAGCCGGCGGTAGTAAGCTTTTGAGGAATGACCCGTTGCCCCTCAAGTATCATCGTCGACGATTCGCCCATTGCTATTTTCATAACAAAGCCCGGAACATTGAACAGGCAAGGTCGGTCAAGTGATTTTGCGAGCGCTTTAGAGAACATCTTGTTCGTGACAGGCTCCGGTGCCGTTAAATTAAATGCACCAGAACATTCACTATTCTCTAGCAAGAAGGAGATAGCACGCACCATATCTTGTAAGTGGATCCAGGCCAAATACTGACTACCACTCCCAAGTGTACCTCCGGCTCCCAATTTAAACGGTAGTGCCATTTTCCCTAACGCTCCGCCTTTTTCGGTGAGAACTACACCAGTTCGAAGCGTTACGACACGTGTCTTAGCTTGATCTACACTTTGGGCAATAGTCTCCCATTTAGCGCACAGTTCATGGGTGAACTCGTTATGAGGAGGAGTTTCTTCAGTTACAAGCTTGTCTCCTTGATTGCCGTAGTAACCAATCGCGGAGCCCGATAAGAAAACAGGCGGAGGCGCATCACAACTATTTATTTTTGAGACTAGCTCAGAAGTGATGTCCCAGCGGCTATTGCAAATTATTTTCTTTTGAGTGTCTGTCCAGCGCTTATCGGCGATAGGCTCACCAGCTAAATTAATTACTGCGTCGAAACTTTCAAAATTTTCTATCGAAGAAACGTTCTCGGCGATTTTGACGTTATCCCCCAATTTGCTCTTTGCCTTTAAAGTGTCGCGAGAAATCACCGTGAATTCATGTTCTCGAGAATATTGACGAATAAATTCGCTTCCTATCAGCCCTGTTCCACCGGTCAAAAGAATGTTCACAATTAGCTCCTCGCGTTATGACCTTATCCCGTCTTATTGCAAGATAGTGTCAGGGACACGGAATCAGAAAATCTAAGGGCATATGGCTTGTCGACCTCAACCTCAGCGTAGCGCACCGAAGAATGTTCTGCGGCAATGCTTAGCACATCGGCGGTAAGTTTTTCCAGAAGAGAAAAGCGGTTGTCTTCTACAAGCTTGATGATTGCCTTTGTAATCGTTTTGTAGTTAAGCGCATCACTCATATCGTCGGTGTTAGTCGCCTTTTCTGCGTCATAATCAATTTTCACGTTAACAACAACGTCCTGCTTGTTTTTTATTTCATCTTCATTGATGCCGATGTACGTACGTAGTCTTAAGTTTTTAATTTTAATAGTGGCAAGATTAAAGTTCATTGAAGTCTCTTGTTTGTAGTTGTTTATAAGTCGTTGTAAAGTGTTGTCGTTTCAGTCAGGAATGTAGCACAAAATGTCAATGGAACTACGCTCGCCAACAGCAAAAATTCTTATAGTTTTAGCATGTTTAGTAGTCGTGATGGCTGGTATTAAAGCCGCCAGTACGATCATGGTACCGTTTTTTCTCTCTATTTTTATAGCGATCGCGTGTAGCCCAATAATACGTTGGACTTCGAAATTCGGCGTGCCTAAATGGCTCTCTATCACCTTTGTTATACTGCTTATCGTTGTTTTTGGTTTTCTTTTAGCTGGTTTAGTTGGCCAGTCTATGACTGAGTTTCGAGAAAATTTGCCAGAATATAGAAGTAAGCTTGATACAGAGTTTGCCTGGGTTGTATCCAAATTGGCTGAATTTAATATTCACATCAATAGAGAGTTAATTGCTTCGCACCTTGACCCAGCGACGGCTATGTCTGTAGCAACAAATTTCATCAGCGGGATGGGCGGCGTACTTTCGAATCTCTTCCTTATTCTTCTTACTGTCATTTTCATGCTTTTTGAAGCTGACAGTATTCCACGCCGGTTGCATATTGCCCTTGCCGATCCTGGAATGAAACTAAAGCATATCGACAGATTTATTCGTTCTGTGAACAGTTACTTAGCGATAAAAACTGTGGTCAGTTTAGGAACAGGTCTGATTATTGGTATTTGGCTGTATGTGATGGGAGTAGATCATTTCATGCTTTGGGCTGTGTTGGCTTTCATGCTCAACTTTATTCCTAACATTGGCTCAATTATCGCTGCTGTGCCTGCAGTGTTGATAGCCTTTGTTCAACTTGGCCCTGCCTCAGCAGGTTTTGCAGCGCTTGGCTTTGTGCTTGTTAATACTATCATGGGTAATATGGTGGAACCCAGATTGATGGGTAAAGGCATGGGGCTCTCTACACTTGTGGTATTCCTTTCGCTAATATTTTGGGGGTGGCTGCTAGGCACCGTTGGAATGTTGCTATCAGTTCCGTTAACCATGGTGGTAAAAATAGCTCTAGAGTCTCGCGAGGAGAGCAAGTGGCTTGCGGTGCTGTTATCGAGTGAAGGTGAGAAGTCTGCGTCGTAACTTAGTGTAAATAGAAAGTGGACAGACACTTGTTTGTGAAAGTCGATAGTGGACAGACACTCAATCGATTTAAAAAAATCTCTTATTGGTCTCTAGCTAAACAGTCAATTGAGAATGTGTTTGTTTGCCCCAAACTTTTGTGCAAGATTAAGTGTCTGTCCACTTTCCATACGCCCCAAATTTTTGTAGGAACTCAAGTGTCTGTCCACTCTCATATTCACTCTCATATTTGGGCAATTGAAAGCTCAAGGATTTAACGATCATGCACAAACTTCGTTGTACTTTTTAAAGCACTATTCGTGATTGGGAAATTGAATAACGATACGAGCACCGCCAAGCGAACTGTCCTCGATGAGCATTCTACCTTCGTATATTGCAACTAAATCGGCCGCCAACGCCATGCCTATACCGTGGCCTTCTGTATAGGTATCAAGTCGAGTTCCTCGCTCTAACAAAAGCACCTTTTTGTCGTCAGGAATACCAGGGCCGTCGTCTTCTACTTTAATCGTTAGCCAACCAGCACACTTCGACGCTGATACGATAATTCTATTGGTCGCTGCTTTGCATGCATTGTCTAGAAGGTTGCCACATAGTTCCATGAAGTCGGTCTCGTCTCCTTTAAACTGAGTGTCCTCATCCATTTCTAACTCAATGGTAAGGGCTTTATCTTGGTAGACCTTGTCCATCGCATCGGCGAGTTTGTACAAAACAGGTAATATATCGATAGCGTGTTGCCAACCAGATTTTCCTGCACTCGCTCGTTTCAACTGACGTTTAATTATTCTGTCAATTTGCTGTAGTGCTTCGTTTACCTCAGCGGGTAAACCACTAGTGCCCGATGCCACCGCCAAAGGCGTTTTCAAACTATGTGCTAAGTCTCCTAAACTGTTTTTATATCTCGCCCTTTGGGCGGCCTCAGTTTGAAGCAAACCATTAATGGATTGTTTTAAGGAATCGAATTCAATTGGATAGCGTGATTCTAACTGGCGTTTATGTCCACTTGAGGCTTGTGAAATTTCGTCAATTAACTTCCTAACAGGAAGAAGTACTAGGCTAATCCCGATAATAATAAAAATTAGGAGTGCTATACAGAGCGTGAAAATCCACTGCCACGTTGTGTCTAAGAACGTATTCCGCTCTGCTTCAAAAAGTGCTTTATTGTTAAATATATAAAACCGAACAGGCTCGAAGTCTCTACTTGAAGCAAATTCCGCAGTAAAGGCGTATACAAAAAACTCGGAATCTTCTTCAAACTTAGGTGTATGAGAATCCAAAAATAACTCGTTACCGACTGCAACGTCTATCTCAGGTGGTGCAAAGGTATACTCAAGAGCTGAGGCTGATTGCCAAATAACTTCGTCTCGAAACACAATTACGCCAAGATAACCCGACCCAGGAAGGTTTAACTGCTCTTCGTATAAAATTTCAGGCATATAGGGTAGGTCGCCATCTAATTCGAAAGCCGATAGCAAACCCAAGTTCATTAACCTGAGCTCACTCATCTTGGCTTGCGTAAGGCTATCTGTGTACGCCTCATCTAAGATAACAACAGTGAAGGGCGCAAAGAACGCCAGAAGAACAATCGCTAAAGAGATACTTCGAAGGCGAAGCGACAGCTGCCTCATAAACTTCTATTTATCCTGTAGCCTCTACCTCGAAGGGTTTCGATTGGCTTTAATTCACCTGTAGGATCTAGCTTTTTCCGGAGTCTTCCTACGAAAACTTCTATGACATTACTATCTAAATCGAAATCTTGGTCATAAATGTGCTCAGTTAGCTCTGTTTTTGAGATGACCTTTTGCGGGTTAAGCATAAGGTACTCCATGACTTTGTATTCGTAAGCTGTTAGATCCAGAGCTTGACCGTTTAACGATAGTTCTTCACTAACGGTATCCAGCGAGATAGGACCGAACTGAATGGTTGGGTTCGCTTGTCCTGAAGCTCGTCGAATTAGTGCTTTTGTTCGAGCAAGTAACTCTTCGTTATGAAAGGGTTTGGTGAGGTAGTCATCGGCTCCGGCATCAAGGCCTTCCACTTTCTCTTGCCACCTATCTCTAGCAGTTAAAATGAGTATAGGGCAGGAAATATCAGCTTGACGGGCTTTTCGTATAACCTCAAATCCGTCTAGCTTTGGCATGCCGATGTCGACGATAGCCAGGTCATAGCTATATTCTTTAATGAGAAAAAGCGCGTGCTCACCATTATCTGCGAGGTCTACGCTATAGCCATTTTGCTGAAGGAGCGCATCAAGCTGGGTTAATAATCTGCTATCGTCTTCGGCTACGAGGATACGCATGTTAGTCCTTATCTTTATTTGTTTTTACCTTGCCTGAGCGTTTGTCTACGTCTACTGATACTACTCGCCCTGACTTTTTAAGTACTTTTACCCGGTAGTTTTTTGAGGTCTGTTCAACTTTTAAGACGCGTCCATTTACAGCAACGCGAGCTCGCTCAGCAGCTTCGCTTTTTGATATATCGCCGCCAGAGTCTTGAAACGCCAAAGCTGGCGCTGTGTTAGACAAAGCTAACACTAAACAAACTACTGCAACACGAAGCGATAATTTCATATAACCTCACAATTATTATCCCACTCAGGCCAAACTACAGATAAGTATAACTTGGTTAACTGAACCCATTCTGAACTAGGTTTAGTCTACCTTGCGGAGCAAAAGCTGTATATAAGCCTTAAGTAAATGGCATTTACGAAAAAGCAAATATTGTGGACAGACACTTAATTGCTATGAGGCTGGAAGTCATATTGAGTAATCTTTACTCCTACTTTGAAAAAGTGTCTGTCCACTTTGTTGATTGTCATTAAGGGGGACCAATGTTTATCGTGCAAACGAGTGACTGTCCTCGTTTTTTGATAAATAGTTCACAACGCTCATTTGGATGTACGAGTGTGTGTCCAAAGCTGTACCTAACTGGCGTGTAGTTAAGAGCTTACGTTTCTCAATAACTCTTTTGGCAGCTGAGCAGGATGATATTGACTTTTTTGGCATGCCACGTGCGAGGCATAAGCTTCAGATGAATCAATAAAATGAAAATAAGGCGTTTTGTTCAACTGATCCATTCAATAGAAACGTCGGACAGACACTTATTTTCAACAAGGAGGAGCTATGTCTAGCGATATTAAGAAAACAATGTGGAAAGCAATGTCAGATAGTCCAAAAGTTATGGTAAGTCTGGTTGGCGAGGATATGCATGCCGAGCCTATGTACGCCCAACTTGATAAAGACGCTGATAGCGAGTTTTGGTTTTACACTAGTCGAGACAACCGCATTGCAAAAGGTGGAAAAGCCATGGTTCATTTTGCATCCAAAGGTCATGATGTATTTGCTTGTATACGAGGCAACCTCACTGTTGAATCACGTAAAGAGGTGATTGATAAATACTGGTCTAATCCAGTAGAAGCATGGTTCGAGAAAGGTAAAGATGATCCTTCTTTATTAATGCTTCGCGTCGAACTTATAGATGCAGAAGTGTGGGATGCAGACCCTTCACTCAAAGGCATGTTTAAAATGCTTGCTGGTAAAACGGTAAAGCCAGAAGAGATGGGTGAACACGAAAAGGTCGATCTTTAAACGCAGTATTATGGGCCAATTTTATGACGAAGCTTTGAGGCGCTGAGACACTTACTCAGAGGAGCGAGTGTCTGTCCACAAGGGATTGTTTATTGCGATTGTTGGCTGATTATTAAGTGACCGTCCATTATCAACCAAATGAAGCTTGGCAAACAATTACGAGTGTGTGTCCTCATTGGTCTAGCAAATGAGTGACTGTCCACACTAGTTTAATAAATAAGTGTTAGCTTTGTTACTGTTGAAGCAACAAAAAAGCCCCTTAAAACCGGAGCTATTCGGTCTCAAGGGGCGTTCGTTATTTATCGCAGTTTGCTACTTAGCGTTTAGCTAAAAATTAAGGCAAAACCTTTTTGTAAGGTTTAACTACAACACTTTCGTAAACACCAGCTTCGATGTACGGGTCGGCTTCTGCCCATGTTTGAGCAGCCTCTAGTGAATCAAACTCTGCTACTACTAGCGAACCAGTAAATCCGGCTGGGCCTGGATCTAGGCTATCTACAGCAGGGAAGGGGCCTGCCATAACTAAACGGCCCGCATCTTTTAATGCATTCAAACGTTCAAGGTGAGCAGGTCGCGCCGCTAGGCGTTTTTCTAGACTGTCCGCCACATCGGTTGCACAAATCATATATAGCATACGTTTATCCTTTTGCCGTAGCTGCTTTCATGCTTTCAACAAAGCTGCCGAGCTCGCTTAGCATTTTGTGACTGTCCGATAAATTGGCAGCGATAATATTCACTGTCGCCGAGCCTGAAATTGCGCCAGCGGCACCTGCGTCAATAGCAGATTTAACCTGTTCCGGTGTAGAAATACCAAAGCCTAACAATGCTGGTGCTGCTTTGTGTTTGTTCAAGCGCTCAATAAGCTCTGAAGCGGGCACGTTTGCCGCAGTTTCTGCGCCAGTAACGCCCGCACGACCCAGCAAATACGTGTAACCTTTCGAGTATTCCCCGATTTTTTCCATAGTTTCGTCAGTAGCATTAGGTGGTGCAATCAAAATTTGTGAAATGCCAGTGGCTTCGGCTGCTTTTTGAAAAGGAGCCGCTTCGCGAATAGGAACGTCAGCGACCAAAATTGAGTCAACGCCTGCCTCTTGCGCTTTATTGTAAAAATTTTCGATGCCTTGGGCCATGACTAAGTTGCTGTACAGAAGCAAGCCGATAGGCACATTAGGATATTTTGCGCGAACACGTGAAATAACACCCAAGCAATCGGCTACCGTCACCTTATTACTTAACGCGCGAATGGCAGAAGCTTGTATTGTGGGGCCATCAGCAATGGGGTCTGAGTAAGGGATACCTAACTCAAGTGCGTCAGCGCCGCTTTCTACTAGCTGGCAAATAATGGCTTCAGATTGCGCTAAATCGGGGTCACCTACCATTACGAAAGGTACGAAAGCGCCTTGGTTCTTTTCATCAAGCCCGGCAAACATTTGTGCATATCTATCCATTATAAATCGTCCCCTAAAATATTGATAACGTGCGCTAAATCTTTGTCGCCACGACCTGATAAGTTAACTACGATGATGGTTTCTTCTTCCGCTTCATCTGCCATATTAAGCGCATGCGCTAAGGCATGCGACGATTCAAGGGCAGGAATAATACCTTCTTTTCTTGCAAGCAATTGGAATGCGTTCAGCGCTTCTTCGTCGGTGGCGGCCACGTATTCCGCTCGGCCAATGTCGTGAAGATAAGCATGCTGAGGGCCAACAGCAGGGTAGTCCAGACCAGCAGATACTGAGTAGCTCTCTTCAATCTGACCTTCTTTGTCTTGCATAATGAAGGTGTATGCGCCGTGAAGAATACCTTTTGTACCCGTCACGATAGTTGCGCCGTGCTCTTTGGTGTGCACACCTTTACCCGCAGGCTCAACGCCAACTAGGCGTACAGATGGCTCATCAATAAAGTCTGCAAACATACCGATAGCATTTGAGCCTCCGCCCACACATGCTACTACTGCGTCAGGCAAGCGACCTTCTTTTTCCATAATTTGTGCACGAGTTTCCTCACCAATCATGCGGTGATATTCACGAACAATGGTCGGGAACGGGTGAGGACCCGCGGCTGTGCCTAACAAATAGTGCGCTTTATCATAGTTCGCTGACCAGTCGCGCATGGCTTCGTTTACGGCATCTTTAAGCGTACCAGAACCGGCATTCACAGGAATAACCTCTGCGCCCATTAGCTTCATACGAAACACGTTTGGCGCTTGACGCTCAACGTCTTTCGCACCCATATAAATACGTGCTTTTAGCCCCAACAATGCACATGCTAACGCGGTTGCAACACCGTGTTGGCCCGCGCCTGTTTCGGCGATAACTTCTTTTTTACCCATGCGCTTAGTCAGTAGCGCTTGGCCTAACACCTGATTAGTTTTGTGTGCACCACCGTGTAGTAGGTCTTCACGCTTTAGGTATAACTTTACCTTTGGATTACTTACTAGGTTGCGAGTTAACGTCATTGACGTCGGGCGACCCGCATAGTCTTTTAACAGAGATAAAAACTCCTCGTTAAATGTCGGGTCGTCCTTGGCATCCAAAAATGCTTTTTCCAGTTGGTCTAGTGCTGGAATAAGTAGCTCGGGCACGTACATGCCACCAAATTCACCAAATTTTGTATCTAACTGGTTCATTACGTTGTCCTGTATTTAAATTAGTAACGGCGGCAAATGGCAAAAAGCGCGTCGAGTTTTTCTTCGCTTTTCACGCCGGGTACGGTTTCTACGCCTGAATTCACATCAATAGCACCACAGCCGGTTGCAATAGCTTCTGCAACATTCTGGGCGTTAATACCGCCAGCAAGCACTAACTTATGCTTCGCTTTGATATCGTTTAATAGCTGCCAGTTGAACGCTTCGCCTGTACCGCCTTTGACATCACCCACTTGGCAATCCAGAAGAACACGGCTTACAAGGCTATTTTTTAAGTGTCTGTCCACTGCGTCTGGTAGTGCGCCAGAAGAGGTTGCTTTAACACCTTCGACTTTCCAAATTTCACAACCTTCTGGAAGCTTGGCAGCAAGCGCTGAAATGTAGGTGTCATCTTCGCTGCCGTGAAGCTGCACGGCAAAAAGGTTGAGCGAGGCGGCGAGTGATGCCACTTCATCAATGTCGTGATTAACGAACACACCAACAAAAGCACCGTCTAGGCTCTGCGTTATAGTCAAAGCCTGTGCTTCGCTCACATAGCGTGGCGATTTTCTAGCGAAGATAAGCCCTCCAAAGCTAGCGCCTTTATCAAACGCCATTTGCGCTTGTTCGGGGTTGGTAAGTCCGCACACTTTAACTGCGCCATTCACTAACGTTTTCACAGCGCGCGGTAGGTCAGACTCTGCCATTAACGCACTGCCCACCAAAAAGCCTTGGGATACAGGCGCTAAACGAAGCACGTCTTGGTGTGTGTATATGCCCGACTCTGAAATAACCACGTAGTCGTGCGTGGCTTTTTCAAGCATGGGCACAAGGCGTTCGGTGGTCGCTAAATCGGTAGAAAGGTCGCGTAAGTTGCGATTATTGATACCAATGATGTTGGCTTCAAGGGCAATAGCGCGCTCCATTTCTTCTTCATTACTTACTTCGGTAAGAATGTCTAAAGACAGAGCATTGGCAACGCTTGCCAACTCGCGATATTCGTCATCATTTAGCACACTAAGCATTAATAGCACTGCGTCGGCATTATAGTGACGGGCTAGATACACTTGGTAGGTATCAACGAAGAAATCTTTGTTAAGCACAGGCTGAGCAACACGCTCAGTAACATAAGCTAAGTACTCAAATTTACCTTGGAAGTACTTCTCGTCTGTCAGCACAGAAATACCGGCAGCATAAGGCGTGTAAGCCGCTAAAATCTCGTCTAAATCGAAATGCTCTCGAATAAGGCCTTTTGAAGGCGATGCTTTTTTGCATTCGAAGATAAAGCCTGCGTTTGGTTCACTAAGTGTGGCAAATAAACTCTTTTCGGAAGGAACTAGATTCGCCTTGAAGTTTTCTAGCGGCAGTGCTTCTTTGCGTGCGGCCACTTCTTCTCGTTTGTCTGCAACAATTTTCTCAAGCACATTAGCCATTCGTGCTTACCTCCTGAGTAATTTTGGCAACCTTCGTTAATAACTGCATGGGTAACCCTTCGGCCATAGCGTTCATCGCCATTTCAGCCCCTTCTTTGAAGGTTGAGGCTTTGCCGGTTACTTTCAACAGTGCCCCGCAGTTCATGGCGATAGCGGCACGGTGCGCCTCTTTACCTTCGCCGTTTAGCGCTGCTTCAACAAATTGTCTGTTTTCTTCAGGTTCACCGCCCTCAATCGCAGAAAGAGGATAATGAGGTAAACCGAAGTCTTCGGCGGTAACGGTAAGCTTGCGAATATCGCCATGCTCAAGATCGTAAATCATTGATTCGCCGTGAAGCGCCAGTTCATCCAAGCCATCGCCATGCACTATCATTGCGCGGTGTTGGCCAAGCAGCATAAGGGTTTTTGCGTAAGGTTCAAGCAGTTCAGGCGAGTATACGCCGAAAACGCCGTGAGTTGGACCCGCCGGGTTTGCCAGCGGCCCCAGTATATTAAACAAGGTTCTGGTCTTCATCGCAGCGCGCACGGGGGCTGCATGGCGCATACCGGCGTGATAAACCGGTGCAAAAAGAAATGTGAAATTTGCTTCATCTAAGCACTTGCGGGATGTTTCTGGGCTAATTTCTAAATTAAGACCAAACTGGCGAAATAAATCAGCAGAGCCAGACTTACTCGAAACACTGCGATTACCGTGTTTCGCCACCTTCACGCCACAAGATGCGGCAACTACACCGGCTGCACTGGAAATATTAATGGTGTTGTGGCCATCTCCGCCTGTACCAACGATATCTGCAAACTCATAAGACGGTGTGGGAAAGGGCAGTGCATTGGCAACCATGGCACTCGCCGCACCCGCAATTTCGCTGGGAGATTCTTTTTTCATTTTCAGCGCAGTCAGCACTGAAGCAATCATCACCTCGCTTTGCTCACCGTGCATGATGCTGTTAAACAAGCTGTATGCCTCGGTTTGCGACAGTGATTCTCGCAACATAATTTGTTCTAGTAGAGGGCCTGCGTTAAGCATGGTTCGCTCCCTGTAACGTTAAATAGTCAATACTTTGCTTTAACAGCAAACTGCCGTGGGCTGTTAAAATAGATTCTGGGTGAAATTGGAAACCCAACATGCGATCTTCGCTGTTGTAAACTGCCATTACGGCCTCACTGCCGTCATCGTTTATTGTAGATGCGCAAACAGTAAGGTTTTCAGGCAATGAATGTGCCACTAAAGAGTGGTAGCGCGCGACATGTAAGGGCTGCTGTAAGCCTTTGAACATGGCGTCCTCAGAATGGGTAATAGCAGAAGACTTGCCGTGCATAACTTGGCTGGCGCGACCTACGGTGCCGCCGTAATGCTCAACAATAGCTTGATGGCCTAAGCAAATACCAATTACGGGGAACACGCCGTGTACTTTTTTAAGTAGCTCAGGCATACAGCCGGCTTCACTTGGTGCGCCTGGACCTGGTGACAACATAAGAAGCACTGGGCCTTTCGTTGCTTGTTCCTGCATTCTTTCAAACAGAGCATTTGCAGAAACCGTGTTGCGATAGACCTTAATGTCTAGGTTTAAGGTGCGCAGTTCGTCTACAAGGTTGTAGGTAAATGAGTCTACATTGTCGAGCAAAAATAGGGTGGTCACTTGCTGATTCATGCGTTGCCTCCTTCATTTAATGCAACGTTGATACTTTCAGCTTCTTCTTGTAGCGCTGCTTTTACTGCACCGATTACCGCTTGTGCCTTAGCGCGGGTTTCATCAGCTTCAGCTTGTGGAACCGAGTCATATACTACACCTGCACCCGCTTGAATATAAGCCGTACCGTTTTTCACAAACGCTGAGCGAATGACTATACAAGTGTCCATATCGCCTTGACCATTCAAGTAGCCAACCGCGCCGCCATAACTGCCGCGGCGTTTTTTCTCTACTTCACGAATTAACGTCGCTGCGCTTACTTTTGGTGCGCCAACTAGGGTGCCCATATTCATGCAGGCTTGATAAGCGTGCAGTGGATCTAAGTCGTCACGTAGTTGACCAACCACGCGTGACACCAAGTGCATCACATGAGAGTAACGGTCAACTTTAAGCAAGTCTTTCACATAGCGCGTACCTGGGCGACTCACCTTTGCCACATCGTTTCGGGCAAGGTCAACCAGCATAATGTGCTCAGACTTTTCTTTGGTGTCTTCGCGAAGGTTAAGCTCAATACGGCTGTCTAAATCTCTGTCTATACTGCCATCAGGGCGCTTGCCGCGTGGACGGGTACCGGCAATTGGGTAGATCTCTACCTGATTACTTTCTCTTTCGTATTTAAGCGCTGATTCAGGAGAGGCACCAAATATGCTGAAAGCGGTATCTTGCATGTAAAACATGTAAGGGCTTGGGTTTGATTCTTTAAGTTTAGCGTAAGCAAGTAGTGGCGACGGGCAGGGGAGAGAGAATGTGCGCGAGGGCACAACCTGAAAAATGTCGCCAGCTAAAATGTGCTGTTTTAAGTCCAGCACATGGTTGCAAAACTGTTCATCACTTAAATCAACACTCACTTCAACGCTTGGGTCAAAAGAAGAAAGTGACTGTCCGTTTTCGGTTTCGTTTGAGTGTTCTGAGTCGCAAACGAGTGACTGTCCACTTTGTGCTTCACTTTCTACATCAGTAATCTTTACAGTATTTGCACCCACTAGCACGGGCTTGGCAGGCATATCGTGTAGCTGCTGATGAATGGCTTCTAAGCGCTGAGCAATGGCAAAGTATTGCTGGGCAACGTCTTGTCCGCTAAAAACACTGCCAATTAAATGTGTCTCGCGGGTTTGGTGGTCAACGGTAATTAAGGTCTCTGCCAAGTAAAATACAAAGTCTGGACAGTCATTTTCACCTTCTGCAACATCGGGTAATTTTTCAAAGCCTGCTAGCATGTCGTAGGCAAATACACCGCCTAAGAAAACCGCGTGGGGATGTTGGCGGATTGGCGTTATCTTATTGATAACAATGCGAAGCGCGTCCATTACGCTTGCGGCCTTTAAGCGGCTGTCTTCGTCAAGTTCACCGTCGGCTTCATCACACACCAACGTAATTGAAGTGTCTGTCCTTTCTTTGATGTGTAGGCCGTCAGGGGCGTGGTCAACAAATAAAGGTAACACTGAAGCGCCGTTGCCTGTCAGTGCTTTCACTTCAACGCGGTTGCCCCGGCATTCCATGCGCAGTGCTGCGTCAACCATTAACAAGCTTTGTAAATCGTCTTTAGAATCAATTTCTGCCGACTCTAAAAGCAGTGCGTTATTTTTATTGCCACAAAGGTGGGCAAACGCGGCAAGTGGATCATCGACATAGTGTCCCACCTGCTCAATTGTCTCTACCTTACCTGGGGAAATCCCCAGTTCCGCTAAACTCATTTTTGCTACTCTCCAACTGCAAAAAGACAAAAAAAAGGCCCGTATAAACGGGCCTTTATGTGTATTCATTCACGCACTACAGTGCACACCGCCCGTTAAGTTAGGGAGTGCCACCACCAAGCTGCAACTGTCATTGCTGTTGAAATATTGTATGAATGCATGAATTACTCGTTGTTTTTCCAAACTTCAATAGGATTTGAAGCGGTTAGTACGTATACTTTGTGTGTATAGAAGAAAACAAATTGCCGTTTGTGTCAACCTAAAATTTGCATAAGACATTGAAAATAGATCTACACAGTCATACAAAATTCTCCGATGGCCACCTAACGCCAGAAGAATTAATCCTTCGCGCGCACACCATGCAGGTGGATGCGCTTGCCGTTACCGACCACGATACCGTAGCCGGTTTGGAAGAAGCACATGCTACCCAATCGAAGCAAAAACGTGCATTAACCATTATTGATGGTGTTGAAATTTCCACCACTTGGCACAGTTTCGATATCCATATAGTTGGATTAAATGTGGACAGACACTGCCCAACGTTTCTTGAGCGGCTGCAAGGCCAGTCTCAAACCCGAGAAGCCCGAGCTGAAAAAATTGCTGATAAGCTCGAAAAGTGTGGGTTTGAAGGTGTTCTAACGCGAGCAAAAGCGCTAGCGGGCGTTGGCCAGGTGACACGGGCGCACTTTGCGCGCGTATTAGTAAACAACTACGGTGTGCCAAGTATGGACGCCGCGTTTAAGAAGTATCTTGGCAAAGGCAAACGAGCTGCAGTTAAAGCAGAGTGGCCAAGTATCGAAACTGCTATCGAGTGGATACACGATGCAGGTGGACAAGCTGTACTGGCTCATCCTGCTCATTATGATATGACAGCGAAGTGGCTACGGCGCTTGGTGGCCTTGTTCGAACAAGCTGGTGGCGACGCCATTGAAACCGCATTTCCAGGTATCAATAAAACCAAACAAGAGCTTATTAATGAGCTTGCACAAACCCATCAGTTATTAGCATCGGCGGGCTCTGATTTTCACTTTCCGTCTCGTTGGACTGAGCTGGGTAAGAACCTCGGCATTAGCAGTAAGCTCACACCCGTATGGCATAATTGGAAACAATTTGAAGGGCAGATGGCCGAGAGCTAAGGAAATCTAATTTGCAACGCTCTCGGTATAAATGGGCAAGGTAAGGCAAATGGTTGACGTACGGTTGATGAGCGCTAAAGCTAATTAAAATGCCGAGAGTTGGTTGGTAAAAAGCTTAAAAGCGAGTTTTACCAACGAGCTTAACCAGCAAGCTTTACGAGTGGACAGACACTTACCTCGTTGGCAAAGTAGTATCGTTCTGCGCGTTTAAGAAAAGGAAGTAATTATGAGTCAATTTTTCTATGTGCACCCCGACAACCCGCAAAAGCGCCTAATTAGTCAGGCTTGTGAGTTAATTCGAGAGGGGGCAGTGGTGGTGTATCCGACAGACTCAGGCTACGCCATAGGTTGCCAAATGGAAGACAAAAAGGCGCTTGAGCAGTTGTGTCGTATTCGTCAAATCGATAAAGATCACAACTTTACCTTAATGTGTCGAGACATGTCTGAGCTATCAATTTACGCAAAGGTAGACAACACGGCGTTCAGGCAAATTAAGAACAATACACCAGGGCGTTACACCTTCGTGTTGAAAGCGACCCGCGAAGTACCAAAGCGTTTGCAAAATCCTAAACGTAAGACCATTGGAATTCGCGTGCCCGATAACGCCATTGCACTTGCATTATTGGAAGAGCTGGGCGAACCATTGATGTCTACGTCTTTGATTTTGCCAGGTAACACCATGGCCGAATCAGACCCAGATGTCATTCGCGACAACTTAGAAAAGCAAGTAGGGCTTATTATTCACGGTGGTTACATCGGAGAGCAGCCCACTACCGTGGTTGATTTGTCGGAAGACACGCCGGTAATTGTGCGACATGGCACGGGCGATCCGTCTCCCTTTGAGTAACTTTCGTTTTACTGTTTTTTTGAACAGATTGTTGTAGATAGCCTATTTTAACTAGTTTCTTTTGCTTGTTGCAGGTGAAAGTTATAGCAGGAAACCGTAAGCTATGTTGCGAGGGCCTGTAGCGCTTCGATGTACAGCGAAGCACTACAGGCCCTCGCGTGAACGCGTAAATAATAATATCAATAATCGCCGCTTTGTTAGCGCGTAAAAACGGTTGTGGAACTGTGTCAGAGTTTGTTGAAGACAATAATAACGATAATGATGCCTCTGTTGAGAAGGGGCTTTCGACACCTGTTCAGCAGCCGTTGCCACTTGCGTTTATTAATGGCGAAGCGCTAATTGAAAAGCCTGAAGATCTCTTCATTCCCCCCGATGCCCTAGAGGTCATATTAGAAACCTTCGAAGGGCCGCTCGACTTACTGCTTTATCTGATTAGAAAACAAAAGTTTGATATCACCACACTGCCCATCGCTGATGTTACCAAGCAGTATATGGAATATGTGGATGCCATGATGTCGCTAAAGTTAGAGCTAGCGGCAGAGTACTTGCTGATGGCAGCCATATTGGCAGAAATTAAGTCCAGGCTTCTACTACCTAAACGCAGCGATGATTCCGACGAAGAAGAAGACCCTCGCGCAGAGCTTATTCGCCGATTAAAAGAATACGAGCTAGTTAAGCAGGCGGCGGAAGATTTAGATATACAGCCTAGACTTGAGCGGGATATTTTCACCACTCACGTTGAACTAAGTGAGAATGTGGCGCCAATTCGCATTGAGCCCGACGTGTCTTTAGCCGAAATTGTATTGGCGTTCAGTGCGGCCATGAAACGCGCTGAAGCGTTTGAACACCATACCATTGCAAGGGAAGCACTGAGTACGCGAGAGCGTATGTCGCTCATCTTGTCGTTACTCACAACAACAGAATATACGCCACTTGAACGCCTATTTACGGTTGAAGAAGGTAAAGCTGGGGTAGTGGTTTGCTTCTTAGCAATTTTAGAATTAGTAAAAGAACAGCTAATTTTATGCATTCAGGCAGGTCCTTATGCAAAAATTCATGTAAAATTAGGTGCCCATGAAGAAAATTAACACGGCGCAGCTTAAACAATTGGTAGAGGCAGCAATATTTGTTGCTGATAAGCCTATTTCAAAGCAGCATTTAAAAGAAACGGTACTCAATGAGTTTACCGTCGCTGATAGAACCTTGAGTAAGGTGATTAACGAACTAAAGTTAGACTATCAGCCAAGAGGCATTCAACTGGTGGAAGTAGCAAGTGGCTATCGCTTTCAATCGTTAGATGCGTTAAGCCCGTGGTTAAGCAAATTGTGGCAGGAAAATGCGCCAAAGTATTCTAGAGCAATGCTCGAAACCTTGGCACTCATTGCCTATCGTCAACCTATAACCCGCGGAGAAATAGAGCAGGTAAGGGGCGTGGCGGTAAGCAGTAATATTATAAAGACACTCACAGAACGAGACTGGGTAAAGGTAGTAGGTCACAAAGAAGTGCCTGGGCGACCAGCACTTTATGCAACTACCAAAGGCTTCTTAGACTATTTTTCGATGACGTCGTTGAGCGATTTGCCCAATGCTGATGCTTTCGAAAATATGGCTGAAAGCGTTGCGTCAGACTCGCCGCTTAAGGTGTTAAATGAGGCACCGTCTGAATAGACCGTGCGACCGTAAACAAGCAATTAAAGAGTGAAAACCCATGACTGAAAAGTTGCAAAAAGTACTGGCTAACCAAGGGCTAGGCTCGCGACGAGAAATGGAACGTTGGATTGAAGAAGGCCGAGTATCGGTCGATGGCACCAAAGCAACATTAGGAGATAGAGTCGACCACACCGCACAAATTCGTGTTGATGGTCATTTGCTATCTCGTCAAACAGAACAGCCAATTTGCCGTGTTTTGATGTACAACAAACCCGAAGGTGAATTGTGTAGCCGTCACGACCCTGAAGGTCGCGATACGGTATTTGACCGTCTACCCGCTATTCGACTAGGGCGCTGGATCACCGTTGGTCGTCTAGACATGAACACCAGTGGCCTGCTGTTATTCACCAACGATGGTGAACTAGCCAACCGCCTAATGCACCCTAAGTGCGAAGTAGAACGCGAATACGCTGTACGTGTATTTGGTGAAGTAACAGGCAAAACGTTACATACACTTCAAAAAGGTGTAGAACTGGAAGACGGCGAAGCAAAGTTCCTGACAATTTCAGGTGCGCCTACGCCGCAGCATGCTGAAGATGAAAGCATGAACCGTTGGTATAATGTGACCTTGAAAGAGGGGCGTAACCGCGAAGTGCGTCGTCTTTGGGAGTCGCAAGGCGTGCAGGTAAGCCGTTTGATCCGTGTTAAGTATGGCCCAATTGAATTGCAAAAGCGTCTACCCCAAGGTGCGTGGGTAGAACTTGGGTTAGAAGACGTGAACGCGCTTCGTAGTCATGTTCAACTGCCGGATGAAACGCAAACTATGGTGAATGTACGCCAGGGTAAACTTGACCACGCACGTTTAAGTCGCATGCGTCGCTCGGTTAAAAAGCATAAAGTGCGTAAGCAACAAGGCTTAAATAAACGAGCTGGGCGTCCGGCCAAACGTAAGTAATTTCTTATTTATCCATCACGTGTAAGTGAATACTCAAAGCCGCTAGCGCATGCTAGCGGCTTTTTTATTTCAGTGATGTGTATTCTTCAACTTAATCACTAGGTTTGTCTCCCATTTAATTCTGATTTCAGTCACGATGATTACGATCTTCTTTCTAAGCGATGGCGTAGCAAAGTGTGAAGCTGCTACGTCAAGTAGTGTAAGACAAACACGGAAAAGGAGAGAGTAATGAAAGATATGCCTCAGTTAGGAATGGGAACGTTTCGATTGAAAGGTGACGAGGCCCGTGAGTCAGTCAGTAAAGCGCTAGAGGTTGGTTTCAGACACATTGATACCGCACAATTTTATGACAACGAAGCTCAAGTTGGCGATGCCATAAAAACCAGCGGGCTTGATAGAAGCGAACTGTTTGTCACCACCAAGGTGTGGCACGAGTCATTGGGCGATGCCCATTTTATTCCAAGTGTTCACGAAAGCTTAGAAAAGCTGAAGCTAGAATATGTTGATTTGCTTCTTATTCATTGGCCATATCCTGGCACTGATATTTCACTCGAAAGTTACTTAGGCAATCTTGCGAAGGCGAAAGAGCAAGGGCTTACTCGTCATATTGGGGTGTCTAATTTCACTATTGATTTGTTAGATAAAGCCGAAAAGATTCTTGGTAAAGGCGAGATTTACACCAACCAAATTGAAATCCATCCTTTCATGCAAAATAAGAAAGTTGTTGAAGCGTGTAAGGAAAAAGGCATAAAAGCGACTGCATATATGCCATTTGCTGTAGGAAAAGTAATGAAGGACGAAACTTTATTGCGAATAGCGCAAAACCACGATGCGACGCCAGCGCAAGTTGTTCTGGCGTGGATGGAGAAGCGTCACATTTACGCAATCCCTTCATCAACCAGTAAAGCCCACTTGGCAGAGAATTTAGCTTACGGTGGTGTACATTTAACTGATTCAGAGCTCGTGCTTATTGATGATCTTGATAACGGCGACCGAATTGTAAACCCAGATTTTGCTCCAGACTGGGATTAACGATTTATAGAGCGCGTTTGTCTTTATACTACTAACGGGATAGCGATTAATTTTACCTAGCTCTGTGTACTAGGCTAAAATCAGGGGCCGCCTTTGAGGTACTAATGGCGGACCTTGAAGAGTCTTTGAATTACCGGTTCAGATTAAATCGATAGATGTGACTTGGTATGGACTCGTGTAAAGGTGTTTTTTAAGGCATGTGATACCGAAAACATCACATGCTCTATTCGGCTTGCTCTATTTCTTTGATGACTTTGGCGGGGTTACCACCAATGACCACATTGTCGCCAAAAGACTTAGTTACCACCGCGCCAGAGGCCACAACCACATTGTCTCCCAACGTTACGCCAGGGTTTATGACCGCCATACCACCAATCCAGCAATTATCGCCAATAGTAATGGGCTTGGCGAACTCAATGCCGGTTGCCCTTTGTACAGGATCTAATGGGTGCGTAGCGGTGTACAAACCGACCTGAGGCGCAATCATGCAGTTATCACCTATCGTGACCTTCGCTGCATCTAAAATCACACAATTGAAGTTAGCGAAAAAATTTTCGCCTACGTGAATATTTTCGCCGTAATCACATTTGAATGAAGACTCGATGTAAAGCCTTTTTCCAGTACTACCAAACAGCTCTTTTAGTAGTCTTGTACGCTTTTTGTGGTCACTTTGACAAGTTGTGTTGAGCTCGTCTAATTGCATACGGCATTGCTTGCGCAATGCCGATAATGTTTTGTCTGACGGAAAGTATAAATCGCCAGCAAGCATCTTTTCTTGTTCAGTCATGCATTTTCAGTAGGTAAGCTTAAATGGTTAAGCCAATACGTTACTGTGCACTGCCGTAGCTTACAATGACTTTTTGTTTTAGTTCGTCGCTTTCAATGTCTAGGTTAACAGGGCGGTGCAAAACAATGCTGCCGCCTACAGTAACCGATGCACTAATCGATAGGGTTGGTTTGTTGTCTGATTTCTTGCCCCAAGAGCTTTCACTTTCCTTATATACGATATCGCCTAAAACGTGAGAAGAGCCAGACAAAGTAATATCGCCGTTGAGTGTTTTGATGTGTTTTTCAATGGTTGTATCAACGGCTGTTATGTCTCCATTCACTGTTTCAACGCTACCGCCAATTGTACTTTGCGTAGGAAGCGTAACATTTCCATTCACGGTCTCTACACCCTTAAGCACATTGAGGTGTGAAGCTGCACTTACATCGCCATTTACAATATCGATATTTCGGACAGACACATGGCTACCCATTTCGAGATTGCCGTTAACGATACTGACTTCATCCGCGCCACCATGATCGCTAATTTCCACATTGCCATTAACAGAAGAAATATCGCCAGCGTGCTTCCCTTCAGCTATGTCAATATTGCCTAGAATAGAACTGAAATCGCTGCCTTCTAATGCACTAGCGTCTCCAACATGGATAACGCAGCCAGTAAGCAAAGAGGCTGAAAGCAACATAGCTGCACTAGTAATAATAGACTTTTTCATATTCTTATATCCTTGATTATTTTATAAATACTTAATAACACGCTTTAACGGTATTAATATCAAACACAAAATTTGTTGTTTATTTATAAAATACATTTCACGTATCATGCCACTCTCAAAAAGTATTTTAAATCAAAAGGTTAGTTTAATATGCCAAAGGGGGGAGACTGGCTCAATGGTGTAATGACTAATTTTATAGTTTCATCTGCCACCGGATGGCGAATTTGACCATTTTGTACCACATGGTCCTAAGCTCAGAAGGGGACAGACACTCGCTTGAAGAAATTATTTAAAGAAATGGACAGACACTCAATGTGAATACATCTTTTTGGTTACAAGCTGCTTTTTTGAGTGTGTGTCCAACGAGTACAGGCAAGGTTTTAGCCTATGTGAGTGTCCGTCCTCGAATTGTATTTGGTTACAAGCTGCTTTTTTGAGTGTGTGTCCAACGAGTACAGGCAAGGTTTTAGCCTATGTGAGTGTCTGTCCTCGAATTTTAATAGTATGTTGGTATATGTGGTTTTTACTTTTTAGTGAGGTTAGGTGGCCATGATAAAGATTTATCACAACCCAGAGTGCGGCACGTCTAGGAATGTACTGGCGGTGATCAAGGCCGCTGGGTATGAGGTGCAGGTTATTGAGTATTTACGTGTTGGGTGGGAACGTGAACAACTAACTTATTTATTGAATGCAGCTAACCTTAACCCTCGACAAGCGCTTCGCACAACAAAGTCGCCTGCTGCTGAATTAGGGTTACTTGATGAAACAATGAGTAACGAAATCATCTTTGAATTGATGCTGGAACATCCCGTTTTAGTGAATAGGCCTATTGTTTGCATTCCCGAAGGTGAACACGAAATAGCAGTTTCTTTACCTCTTGGGAGAGTTGAAGGTAATTCCTATTCGTATAACGCGAAAGAAACAGTGAAATTATGCCGGCCAAGTGAAGCTGTACTGAATATTTTGCCTGTATGGCCACAAGGCCCTTTTGCTAAAGAAGACGGCACACCACTTATAGACCAAGATGGTAATCGAGTAATTTAAACGGAGTAGTTTATGCAGGACAAGTACACGCAATTGAATAAGGCTAAAAGGCTTGCATTGGCCTGTTTGATTTTTGCCGCAAGTGTATTTGTTTTAACGGTTTTACTTCCCAAGTTTTATCCAAACTTGCAAGGAGCATGGTGGTTGGGGCTTATTAAGATGGCTAGTGAGGCGGCGCTCATCGGTGGTCTAGCTGACTGGTTTGCAGTGACGGCATTATTTAAGCCAATTCCAGCGAAGTACCCCATTCCGCACACCAATATCGTGGCTAGTAACAAGTCTGTTATTGCTAATAATCTATCATTGTTCGTTAAGGAAAAGTTCTTTCATCCTGAAGCAATAGAGAAGCTAATTCGGGAAAGCGACCCTGCAAAGGGCGCGGGAAGGTGGTTGTCACAAGATAGAAACGCTACCCGTTTAAGTCGCTTTCTATGCGATGCTTTTGCAGGCGTTCTTCGCGTGCTCGATGACAAACCTGTGAAAGCGTTTATCGCTAAAACCGCACAAAGGGGCATTAACCAACTTGATCTTAGGCAATTGATGGCAACCTCGTTAAGCGCCGTTACGAAAGAGCGCCAGCATCAGGTAGTGCTTGATAGGGTGTTAGGGAAATTGGCCTCACTGCTTGCAGAGCCAGAAACCCAAATCTACATAGCAGATACGTTAGTAGTCTGGCTAAAAACTGAATACAGTCGTATTGAAAAGCTATTGCCGTCTAGTTGGCTAAGCGAGCAGGGGGCACTCATAGCTGTTAAAGCGGTTTCAAGTATTTTGGAAGATGTATACGAAGATGAGCATCACCCCATTCGCCATGCATTTGATGAGCAAGTACACGAATTCCTCTACGAACTACAGCACAGCCCGTTAATGGAGAAAAAGGTAAACAGCTATCGGGAAAAAATTATTAATGACCCAGCGTTAAACGCGTATGTTCAGCAATCATGGGCCAAGTTTCATCAATGGCTTTTAACGTCTCTTGAACAGCAAAATGGTAAAGCAGAAACAAAGGTGTCGAGCCTTTTAAACGATTTGGGTACCACGTTAACGCAAGACAGTGAGCTAGCAAAAGCGTTCAATAAGCACATTGGAGAAGCGGCTAAATATATGGCGCCTGAGTTGGCTGAATTTCTAACCCGTCACATTCGCGACACCATCAATAGTTGGGATGAACGTGAAATGGCTGAGCAGGTAGAGTTGAATATTGGCCGCGATCTTCAAAAAGTTCGCATAAACGGCACGATCGTAGGCGGGTTGATAGGTGCAATATTGTTTGGCATAGAGGCCCTGCTTGGCCTCTAGTCATTTATTTAAGCAAGTCGCATTAGCTGGTGTGAGTATGAATAGCTTAAGTGTCGCTGTTAATCAGCGCTAAAACGCAAACTATAAAGCAACCATTTCAACGCTTTGTATAAGCAACAAACTTTAAAAAAGTCTACTTCGCCGTTAGTGCAAATACCAAATTATCAGCGTCTACTTTGCCTTTCAAACCGCCTTCAAGCACCGAGCGCTCTAACCTTTGAATGTTGTAGTCCACTGAATAAAGAGCGTCAACGGTTTTTTCGTTTACGCTAAAGGGAGGGCCGGCCATTTCATTCTGGTCATACTCGAAAGAAATGATTAGCTGGGGGGCGCATTGAGTAATGGCCATTAAATGCGCAGCATATTGCTCGCGAAGCGGGCTAGGCAGCGCGACTAAAGCGGCTCTATCATAAATGCCCGTAACGTCACCTAAGTCGCTTGATGTAAGTTTAAAGATATCACCTACGTAAATGGTTAAACCGTCTTTAGCGTAAATTTTACCGTTGGAAGTAGTGGTAACGGTAGGCTCTTCACCTAGCTCTTCAAACAGCTGTATAATAGCCACTTCGCTTAGCTCAGCACCAACCACTTCACAACCCTTGGAGAGTAACCAACCAATATCACGGGTCTTTCCACATAGTGGTACAAAAATGCGCTTTAAAGATGTGCTAGGACTATCGTCGCCAAACAGAAAAGACGCATACTTTACTAAAAGTGCATTCCCTTCAGGTTCGTGAAATCCAATCTCGTTCTTTTGCCATTTATTGTGCCAAAAACTATGTTCCATATAAACCTCAAGTAGGTAAGCGATATATCTCTAAAAAAACAGACGTTTTTATGAAGGGTATTAGAAACAAAAAGGTAGCGAGAAACGCTACCTTTTAAGCAAAATTAGTTATCAAGCGGTGTATTGAAGTCTTCAGATAACTCGAAGTCACCTTCAACCGTTGTCACTTTGTTGTCTACAAAGTTAATCACCATTTGCTTTTGAAAATCTTCACCACGCTTTTTCATACCGCGCTTCATATCGTAAACGTAGTACCAAGTGTCATCGTCGAATGAGTCTTGAACAACAGGGTTACCTAGTACATAAATAACTTGTTCTTTTGTCATTCCAACGCGCAGCTTTTCCACATCTCTTTGATCAAGGAAGTTTCCTTGAGGAACGTCGATTCGATAAATCCAGTTCGAGCAAGCGGTTGATGTTAGTGTGATACCAAGAATTACTAATAGGTGTTGCAACTTCATGCGTTAATTTGTCCAGTATTGCCTTTGTTAGTGTCAATGAACTTCGCTAAAGCGAATTTCGAGACTGTTTTATTGCAAGCGCGAAGGCATGCTACATTGACAACTATGACCAATCAACTGCATTTTAGTTCGATGCTGCGCTTTTAAGCAGTTCTTTTGCATTCGCTAGCGCCGATTTGGTTACTTTATCACCGGCTAATAGTCTTGCAAGCTCATCGATCCTGTCTTGCTTAGTCAGCGCCAACATCTGGGTTTCAGTACTTTCCCCGTCGGTAAGCTTGGTAACAAACAATTGATTATGTGCCTGTGCCGCTACTTGAGGTAGATGGGTAACACACATTACTTGCGATTGTTTACCTAATTTACGTAAAAGCCCGCCAACGATTGATGCTGTTGGGCCGCTAATGCCCGTATCGACTTCATCGAAAATCATAGTAGGGGTAGCGTGATGGCCGCTCGCGATAACCTGAATAGCCAGTCCTATACGAGAAAGTTCACCACCTGATACGACTTTTTCTAATTTGTCTGCATCTTGACCAGGGTTGGTAGACACTTTAAATTCTACGGTATCTAGACCTGTGCTCACAGGCTTCTTAAGTTCGTCGTATTGAATCTGAATATCCACTTTTGCGTGGGGCATATTCATTTGGCGAATTTGCACTTCAATATCTTCGCTTAGCTTACCAGCAGCACGTTGCCTGCTCTCAGAAAGCGCTTTGGTCGCGGTTAAATACGTTGCTCGTGCTTCTTCTACTTCGCTTTCAAGCGTACCTAACAGTGTTTCCTGTTCCGATAAAGCATTGAATTCTGCGGCTAGCTCTTGATGATGCTGATAAAGTCCTTCTGGCATCACAGTATGTTTACGGGCAAGTTCCATCGCCTTCGCATAGCGCGCCTCAACTTGCTGTAAGCGAAGTGGATCGATCTCTAAGTGATCGCAGTAGCTACGTAGCTCTCCTGCCGCTTCTTCTACTTGAATTGCTGCATCATTAAGCATTGCAATGATTGGCGTTAAACTAGCGTCGTGCGTCTCTAATTCGCCTAAACGTTCAATACTGCCTTGTATAACTGACAGAGCGTTACCTTCATCGCTTTCATATAAATTGTATACGCTGGTCTGTGCTTGCTCTAAAAGGCTTTGCCCGTTACTCAGGCGTTTGTGCTCTATTTCTAACTCTTCAAATTCACCCTCTTCAATGGCGAATTCATCAAGTTCTTGAACCTGATAAGTTAACAGCTGAATTCTGTCTTCGCGCTGCTGGGCTTGTTCTTGAAGCGCCTTTAACGTGCGCTGCTTATCACGCCAAAGAGAGTAGGTTTCTCTAACTTGCACTAATATGTCGTTGTGCTTAGCGTAACCATCGACTAATTCCCTTTGATGGTCTTCTTTCAGCAACTGTAGGTGAGTATTTTGACCGTGAATGGCTAACAAAAACTGGCCTAAGCCTTTTAACTGCTGAAGTGAGGCGGGAATACCGTTGATAAAAGCTTTTGAACGGCCTTCCTTTGAAATAACTCTGCGAATAAAGCAGCTATTCTCATCTTCATCTGAGGTGAGCTCATGTTCATCGAGGAAGGCTTTAGCTAATACATTGCCGTCTAAAGAAAAGTGAGCAATGATCTCCGCTTTTGCGCTGCCTTTTCGCACCGCATTGGCATCAGCGCGCTCGCCTAAGCACAAACTTAAAGCATCAATGGCGATGGATTTACCTGCACCGGTTTCGCCGGTTATAGCAGTCAACCCGTTTTCCAGTTGAACCGATAATTGTTTTACAACAGCAAAATTTGAAATAGAAAGATGCGCTAACATAACCACACTCGAAAAAGTTGAACATGATGATATATACAGTAACTGATAATATATACAGTATTTGTGTTGTGTAAAGTTAAGTCGTAAAAAATTTATTTAAAAATAACCGATGTGGATGATAAGTTTCATAAAATCAGATATATAGATTGTTTATTGTGAAGGGGGGGTTATGAGTAACCTATATTTGAACTCGCCGTGGAGGGGGAATTGAAAGAGGCTGTGTAGGTTGAAAGAACAGTAGTGAAGTGCTCCTATGAAGTAAACCGATTTCTTGAATACATGCAGAGTAGTTTGCCGTTCTGACTACCTTTGGTTTTATTAAGACAAACAGTAAAAAGGAGAGCCGAAGCTCTCCTTAATATTACAACTTTAATCTATTGCAGATAGTTCGGATTACAATCTGCAAACACAGCGAACGTATTCTATTGCTGTAACTCACCGCTGCCAGACTCAATGTGTGCGCGCACAAACCACTGAAACTGTTCTAAATCCGCAAGTTGGCCGGTAATCATATCTTCCGATACTGGGTCAATTTCACCTAAAAGCTCTAACGCTTTTCTATGGTCACCATTTACACCGTCATATACGGCATCCAGCGCCTTAAGGTGGTCGAGTACTAAACCTTTACCCAACTCATAATCGTTCCAGCTGCGACCTTCAACAATGGCTTTTGGTGTACCTTTCGGTACGCCACCTAATGTAGCAATTCGCTCTGCAATTGTGTCGGTCATTTCGCGTACCGCATCTACCTGCGGGTCCAACATTTCATGCACACCGATAAAATTTGGTCCTACTACATTCCAATGAATGTGCTTCAACGTTAACTGTAAATCTAATAGTGCAACCAATCGCTGATCCAATACCTTGATTGTTTTGGCAGCTGCATCGTTATCCATTCCAGGGGCTGTAAATTTGATATTGGTGTTACTCATGATATCTCCTATTGAATGCAAATAAGTCAGCGGGATGCGAAACATCATTTAGGCCAAATAACAAAGACCGTGTGCTGACGACTTGTTGTAATAGGTGCAACTGGTATGCCGAAAACTTATATTTCTATAAGTCTTGGTTTTCGTTAAGGAAATTAGAGAAGATTAAAAAATCTTTATTTTTCAAGCCTGTAGCAATCAAGAAAATGCTACAGGCTTATGTAATAAATGCACACGGAATCAACTAAATGGAGCAGGAAGGTTAGTAAAGCTTACTACCCCAACCTAACTTTTTACGAAGTACATTGAAGTAGCTGTAGCCCTTAGGGTGAACAAGATGGAGTTTGTCTACGCTTTTGTTTATTCGAATTTCATCGCCAGGTAGCACCGGCAGAACAATATGGCTATCGCAACTTACTTGTAGCGAGTCACTATTAACCTTTGATACTTTCATCGATACCTGACTGTCAGCATCAACAACGATTGGACGGCTGCTAAGTGTGTGAGGAAACATGGGGACTAAAGTTAGCGCATCTAGCTTAGGCATTATAATAGGGCCGCCCGCTGATAAAGAGTAAGCCGTTGAACCTGTGGGTGTGGCTACTATTAATCCGTCGCTGCGCTGACTGAATACAAATTGCTCATCGATGTAAATTTCAAATTCCATCATATGGGCAACTTTTCCGTGGTGAAGCACCACCTCGTTTACAGCAGAGTTGTTACTTTTAAGCTTTTCGTGTCGATAAACTTCTACTTCAAGTAAGAAGCGCTCTTCTACTACGCATTCACCGTTAAAGATAAGGTCAAGTTGTTGAACAATATCATCGGGGTGGATATCAGTTAAAAAGCCGAGATTTCCGCGGTTTACACCGACAACGTGAATGTCAAAGCGAGCGAGCACACGTGCTGCACCAAGCATGCTGCCGTCACCGCCTACCACAACGGCAAGGTCAGCCTCTTTGCCAATAGTGACAAGATTACAGCTTTTGAAGTTTTCGGTTTCAAGCTCTTCAGCAATACTTTCCTCAACCAATAATTTACAGCCTTTTGCCAATAAATATTCGGCAAGAATGTTCAGGCTGTCGTGGGTTGCAGCGTGCTGAGGTTTTCCAATTAAAGCAACGGTTTGATAGGGCATGGAATGCTAATGTCCTTTCATTTCCAATGGTTGGACATTAGCACAGGTTTTTTGCAAAAGAAAAGCGTAAAACGGCACACAGCGCAAGGTTTAGCGATCTTCTAACCGATTATAGTCGAGAAGACCGCCTTCAATAGGATAGCGCTCGCTTGACCATTGCATTAATTTATCACTAAACGCCCAAAAGTTAGGGTTGGTTCGGCGCATGCCAACATCGTCGAGCAGGGCTTTGTAATCGGCTTCGCTTTTAATGGATTTAAGCTTCTCAATCGAAGACGTTATCTCTGAGGCATTGATATACCAGAATGCGTCAGGGTAACTGCCCAACAAACCATGAACTAGCGTGATGGAATCTTTAGAAGGCTCTCGGTTTTCCTCTTCTTCAAATAGGCTATTTACATTGTAATGCGCGCTATTTCTAAGGGCAGTGAATACATCAATATTGTCTGGGTTTTTGTCGTCTTGAATCACAATCATGGTAGTTTCAGGCATCAACGTCGCTTGTTGAGCAGGAAGTGAATCTAAGCGCTCTAATGCTTCGAACTGTTCAGCTGATAGCAAACGTTTATTGTAGGTTGAGGCGTTCGGTTGAACCTTGGCCAAGTATTGCGATAACAATTGATAAAGTTCTTGTTGAGGATTATCTGTTTCGAACGCTATGCCAGAAGGTTGTTCGAAACTGTTGATATCACCTTCCAAATAATCGGTAAGTTCAGGGCTTGCGTTTTGATACCAATCGTCGAGAAGCTCATGGCGGGTAGTTGGAGGAAGTAGATTAAGGAAGTTCGATTCACCTTCCATGCGCAAGAAATCCATATACAAACGGGTCAATAACTGATGGCCATAATTGCCGTAAACATCAAAGCCAGCCACAAGTAAATAGTGAATGCGCTCTAACAAGGCATAGTCAATCACCCATGCTGTTTTAGTGGGCTGGCCAACCATCCCTTTAACAACTGTGGCATTATCGAAATGACGAAATACGGTTAAGCTGGCATTGGTATTACCGCCGTCGCCATCCCATATACTCGACACACTCAAATGCTCTTCATTTTTGAATTCATTGTTCAAAAAGGTGGTTCTTGCACGCATATATTCGCCTTGGCGCTTTGCGTATTTAACCCAGTTTACCGCAAGGGCTGAGCTATCTTTTTCAGCGGGAAGGTGGAGGTTTTCTTTTTGAGAAGCGTAAAAAGCATTTACTTTTTCAGATGCTGCAATGTCTGGGTCGACAAAGAACACCCAGAATCGATCGTTAATGACGTTAAGCGCGACTTGTCCTCTGCACACGGGACCTTTGATATAACCCATAATGGTGTTTTGCGCGCGCTCAAGCATAAATCGATAACGACTTTCTACTGGCAATAAGGTAAAGGCCGTTAATGGGTTGGCTGCCACCTGGGGGTTGTATGATGGCAATGTTTCTACAGAAAATTCTGCATCGACAAACCACGATTGCCATTTATCCATCAGTGTTTTATTAATGGCGTAAGCTTGATGTGTTTTACTCACGATAGGCGAATGCACTGGCTGTAGACGATAGTAAACGCGCTCGATCTTCGGATCGTCGAAGGGTCTGCGAGTAGCAATAATATCTAACGCTTGTCCGGGTGGTGTACGCGAGCGCACTAGATTAAAAAACTGAGGCGTTTTACCTTTTTCTGAAATATCTTCGAAATAGAGGTGAGACGTAAACAAGTGTTCGTAAATATAACGTGCGGAAAGCTGCATCTTGTTGCTATCCCCATTAAGCCACACTTCCAAATCAGTTATGTTCTCATTCAGTTCTTGTGAGAGCGCTTTGGGTAAAGGTAACGGCGCACCATGGTTTAACCACTGAATGAGTGTCGTGTGCTCTGCATCCGACAGGGCTGGCAGTGCGTAGGGCATGCCTCCCAGGGGCTGGCCTGCTATGTACCCGCCCATTTCATCTATTGTTGGGCACTGGTTTTGTCGATTTAAGCTTATATCGAAACTGTCACCTAAATGAGCGGTGTTGGGCAAAGGGTGCTGTTTTTTTAGCAAAAGCATTTGCGCTAGCACCGAAGATTGGGTCGGCGAAGTGTTAGGTTTTTCTTTCGATTCTAGCACGTCGAAAAAGCCACGCTCTCGCCATGCGTCTACGTTGTGGGCGTCGAGAAACATTCTATTGGGTTGGGCAGCGGTGAGTCGTGTGCCTTCATAGACTTTTTCTTTGTTAGCACCTCTGGCTATACCTTCTGGAGATGACATCTTTAGTTGGCATGGCGCATCGTAACAGGCGTGGCAGACAACACAGCGCTGCGTTAGTACTGGGTTTACTTGTGTATCAAAGAAATTGTCGGGCAAATTCTCCATGGCGGGCATGACGTTGTTTGATGAAAGTAAAGGAGCGTCAGGTTTCGGCCATTGCCATATCGCTACAGCGATAATTGCTATAAGCAACGAAATCATACCGAGTTTCTTCATAATCGTAGTCCACAGAAAAGTTCTAATCAGTTTATCACTCATTTCACGTACGGTGATGTTAATAATTAACCATTAACTCTTGGCAATGGAAACAACCACGCATTTGTAAGTATTTGGAGGAAAGCTGGAGAGGTAGTGGAGCGATAACATTATTTTTACATTGACATTGCTTTGGGCGTTGTACTAGGTATGCTGATGAAAAGAATTCGCAGCGAGGGAAATATGTCTCATCAAATTATTCTGCCAAGAGTGATGCACATAGGGAAAGGGGCGAGTCAGCGGGTTGCTGAAACGCTAAAAGGACTCAACTGCCATAAACCTTTACTGGTTACCGATAAAGCTATGGTTGAGTTGGGATATAGTGCTGCCATAGTACAGGTGCTGGAGGAGGCAGGAATAAGCGCCGATGTATTTTCAGATACGGTGCCAGAGCCCACGGTGAGGTCTATTTATCGCGGTGTGGATGCGTTCAAAACCCACGCTTATGACAGCATCATCGCTTTAGGTGGTGGAAGCCCCATCGATAGCGCAAAAGCCATCGCTATTTTGGGTAAGTACGGTGGCGAAATGCGAGACTACAAATTCCCGCGGGTTGTAGATGAAGCGGGGCTGCCGATCATTGCTATTCCCACAACAGCGGGAACGGGCTCAGAAGCAACGCGATTTACCATTATCACCGACGAAGATACCACAGAAAAAATGTTGTGTGTTGGTTTAGGGTTTATGCCAACGGCAGCCTTAGTCGATTATTCATTAACGCAAAGTTTGCCTGCCCGCGTGACAGCCGATACAGGCATTGATGCGCTTACTCACGCTATTGAAGCGTTTGTTAGCCGCAAAGCCAATCTTTACAGTGATGCACAGGCGTTATCAGCCATGGCGTTAATTGCGCCTAATCTACGCACTGTATTTGCAGACCCAACAAATGAAACGGCGAGAGAATCAATGATGCTGGGCTCAACGCTCGCGGGCATTGCTTTTTCAAATGCCTCAGTGGCCCTTGTTCACGGAATGAGCCGGCCTATCGGTGCAGCGTTCCATGTGCCTCACGGATTGTCGAATGCCATGTTGTTGCCCGCGGTTACCGCTTTTTCTATTCCAAGTGCATCAGTGCGATATGCACAATGTGCTCGCGCCATGGGTGTTGCTACGCAAAGTGACTCTGATGAAGTGGCGAATCAAAAACTTATCAACGAACTAAAAGCACTGAATGCAGATTTACAGGTACCTACGCCTGCCGACTTCGGTATTGATAAAGAGGCATTCTTTGCAGCGACGTCAACAATGGCAGAACAAGCTTTGGCATCAGGTTCTCCCGGCAACAATCCACGCGTACCTACCATTGAAGAAATGGTTGCCATCTACGTATCTCTTTGGGAATAACGCTTTTGCGAAAACATTAAACGAAAAAAGACTGCTAATTGCAGTCTTTTTTATGTGAAAAGAAATATTGAGTAAAAAGCTAAGCGTTAAAAAGCTTGCGGGTTATCGTGCCGTCCAGCCCCCATCAAGTACCATAGTTTGCCCAGTTATGTTACGAGCACTGGGCGACATTAAGAAGCTTGCGGTATCGGCAAGTTCTTCAACGCTAACAAATTGCTTTTTAGGCATGGGTTCTAACATTATTTTTGTTATTACCTCTTCCTCGGTAAGGTTATTTTCTTTTGCCTGTGCTGCAATTTGTTTCTCCACCAATGGTGTTTTTACATAGGCGGGGCAAAGGGTATTGATAGTTACATCGCAGTCCCCCGTTTCAAGCGCGATAGTTTTGGCGAACCCTAACAGCCCATGCTTCGCCGCTACATAAGCAGACTTATAGGGCGAGGCTACCAACGAGTGAATAGATCCTACATTGATAATGCGCCCGTAATTTTGCTTACGCATGGCAGGTAAAAACGCTTGGGTTAACAGAGCAGGGCCAACAAGCATGATATTTATAAGCTGCTGCCACTTATCTGCAGGGAAGTCCTCGATGCGTGAAACGTGCTGAATACCGGCATTGTTTATAAGCACATCAACGGTATGCTTCCCTATTACCTCAGGTAGCGCTGAGACTTGCTCTGCATCGCACACGTCTACCGCTATTGCGCTGGCCGAACCGTCTAAATGCGCAAGTCTGGTCACAGCCTCTTTCGCTGCCTGTTCGTTTATGTCGGCGATGATCACATGGTGCCCTTGTTTCATCATTGACTCAGCAATGCCAAAGCCAATGCCGCTTGCCCCACCCGTGATAAATATTGTGCGCTTAGTCATTGTTACTTCCATTGGATTTATTTAGTGAAGGTGCACTATTTAATGAAAACAGCAGCTGTTTTACTGCGTTTATTTGTGCGCCGTCCCTGTTGGCGTAATCGCCAGAGGCATAGCCCCACCAATCCCAACAGCCTTGTGGATTTAACGGCATGAATAACGACTTTTTAGTTTGCGGATAAAGCACAACAATATTGTTGTCGTCAGCCCATTTATTCAGCCCTGTTTGGGTAGTGTAAGCATCGCCAACGGCATCGGCATACTGGTTACAGCCGTGGAAACTAATATGGGCTCTGCACGGCTCACCTTGTGCACAGCTTTCAGGCACATACACAAAACCTTCACTTGCTAATGTTTTGGCATCGCTACCGGCTATTTTTTGCTGATCAATTGAATGTATTTGCCCTGATAGTGACTCGTCGGGTGTCGAAACATCTTCAACAAGATGAGAGAGCATGGCACCTGCTGCATCGTAGTCGCAGTTTCCAATGAAGGGGCTCTCTGATTTCATGCAGTTAACCCCATTGTTTTCGGTGGGAAAAAGGTGTGCCATCGGCTTGTTATTGATATAGGCAATATTTTGAGTGTCTGTCCACAATTTATATTGCTCAAATAATAAATCGCTCACTGGTGCAATCACTCTAGTGTCTTGCGTACCGTGAAAAAGCCAGACTTTTGCGTCTTTCATATTGGAAAGCGACGCAATTTTTCCTTCAGTTTCATACTGTTTGGCTTTTTCATTCAGCGCTTCAAGGCTAATTTCTCCCTCTACCTTGTTCACGCACTGTGCTAGGGCAGTGGTTATATCACCTTGTGCACAGAAGTATGGGCCGCCAGCAATAACGCCAACGCCTTTTACCCAGTCGCTGTGTGCTAACTGAAATTGTGTTGCCATGTAACCGCCTGACGATAAGCCAGATACGGTAACGTTCTTTAAATCAATGGTGAGTGAAGGGAGCGCGTCTTGCGCAGATGACTCGTTACCGAATACCGGTACACTAACGGCAAGTGCGCTTAATACAGACAGACAAAGCGCGTGGCGTAAAAAGGGGGTAGATTTCATCATTGCATTGCTGCCTTATCATTTTCTAAAAATTGGCGAATAGCCTGAGCCTGAGCGGATACATTCGTCACGCCTTCCAAATGACCTAATTTGCCATTTAGCGTAACCAATGTGCTGTCGTTATTCATTGAAGTTAAACCTTGGTGTGCACTTTGCGATAAGTAGGGCATAAGAAGCAAATCAGTTTGGGCTGGAATAAACAGCGTTTTCGCCTTTATCGACGCCAGTCCTTGCTCAAGATTACCTTGATGCCCAGCAACGAAGAGCTGGCAAGCTCGAACCAAATACAAAAGGTGGTTTGCGTCCATGGATTTTGCCCGGGTCTTTGCTCGCTCACGTAGCCAATTCACAATACTGTGTGATTGACGTATATCATTAAGCGGCGCCGACTCAACATTTTTATACCCTAACGTGTTGCCGGTTTGGTTGAAAAAAGAAGGGGTAAGGGCATTTTGCGTAATTAACATGAGCGAGGCAGCTAAGCCATTAAGGGGCGCTTGCTCTTTGGAATAAGCGCCGTTGTTCCAGTTTTTATCTAGAGTGATAGGCGTTGCCCAGTGTTCCAATGCCGCGGTAGTCCATGCATCGCTTTGACCTGCGCCGATAACTGAAATCATACGTTCAACCCAGTCTGGGTAAGCGCTCGCCCAATCGATAGCCTGCATAGAGCCCATAGAAGGCCCAATAACCGCATACAGTTTGCTAATGCCTAAACTTTCGAGAAGTGCTTTTTGAACATTGACAAAGTCACGTATTGTCACGACGGGAAAGTCTAAGCCATAGGGTTTACCTGTATCTGGATTTATTGACGTAGGACCGGTTGTAATAACGTGCGGGTCGTAAGCATTTAGATTGGCCAGCGTATCAACGCTTATTACATAAAAGCGGTCTGTATCAATCGCCTTGCCGGGGCCGATAATACTATCCCAGTAGCCTGGCGCTGGATCGTTTTCATCGTACTTTCCAGCGGCATGAGAAGATCCAGAAAAATAGTGGGTAATCAGTATAACGTTACTCTTAGCATCATTTAGTGTTCCATACGCCTCCCAGCCAACTTTTACGTTTTTAATTTGTTTACCACCAAAGGTTGTGAAATGAGGCATTTCAAAAACGCGTTTTTCTACCATCAGCGAAGCGCTTGGCAAGGAAGAAACGGGCTCAGAAGTAGGTGCTTTTGAAGAACTGAGCAATGGCGATGTATCGTCGGATTCGCCAGCAATGCCCTGGCAATGTACCGTCAACATTAGTGTGGCAAATAATCCCACCAAGGAGCGCTGCTTTTTAACTAAATACACCTCAACCAAATTTGCTAATGCTAAGTGTTTCTGCACTCGTTGTGAGCTGAGCTGTTTCAATAGCTTATTGATGCCTTTGCTCTTATTCCACACTAGCGTGGAAGCAAGCGTCTTTTTCCAATTCATACTTTCTTATCCCTTTCTCTGGCCGCATTTTTAGATGGCAGTGTTTCGCTAGAGTGACTTATATATCGTGCGGCCTTAGGCCATATCGTTGGCTTTGACTAATGCTACATAATGCTAAACAGGCCAATGGCCATGGCAAGGCCAATAACTGGCACCACAACAGTTAGCGCACCAACCGCCCAGTAAGCAGCCTGATGGGTTTCGTTACAAATGGCGCGTATGGTAGTAACCACATAGCCATTGTGAGGTAACGAATCTAATGCGCCTGATGATATAGACACAATTCTATGTAGCTGCTCTGGCTCTACGCCTTGGTCAAGATAATGCGGAGCCACCAAGGGCAAGGCAATGGCTTGTCCGCCAGATGCACTTCCTGTTAACCCTGCAATCACGCTTACGGCAATGGCGGCACCAATAAGCTCGTTACCAGGAATTTGGGTCATAAGCGCTACTGTTGTTTGAAACGCTTCGGTGTTTTTTGCTATTGAACCAAAACCTACAACAGCGGCGGTGTTACCTATGGCGATCAATGCGCCGGTGGTACCCGCATTTATGGCAACCGGTAAACTGTGAAAATGTTTGTAGTTAATAGCCAGCAAACACAGTACGCCGCCGCCTAACGCCAGAATAAGCGCAAGCTGAGCGAGTTCTTCATGGAATAGAAACGAAATGACTAACACCACGACTAACGGCACAATTCCGGTAAGCGGGTGGGGTAGCGCTCTGTCTCGCACTTCAGGGTCGCTTGCTCTGGCTTCAAACACCTCGCCGTTATTAACGGCTTTTCTGATCATCTTAGCAAGCCACCAGTAACCGAAGCATGCCATGAATATGGCGACGACAAGGCTAACTTCCCACGCGGCAAAAGGGGAGGTGCCCAAATACTTTATAGGGATCCAGTTTTGGATTTCTGGCGAGCCCGCGGAGGTCATCGTAAATGTTACCGACCCGAATGCCATGGCAGCAGGTATGAAGCGACGGGGTAGGTTGGCATCTTTAAACAAACTCACCGCCATAGGGTAAACAGAAAACGCTACCACAAACACGCTTACACCACCGTAGGTCAAAATAGCGCAAGCTAGCACAACAGCTAATACGGCACGCTTGTAACCAATTTTGGTGATGATCCAGCGAGAAACAGCATCTGCTGCCCCTGTGTCTTCCATGAATTTACCGAATAAAGCACCAAGTAAAAACATGAAAAACCAAGAGGCGATAAAGCCAGAGAAACCACTCATATAGGTTTGAACGAAGTTTACGTCGCCGGTGAAGACGCCGATATTATTGGTAATGGCAACTACAAGCGCACACAAAGGTGCAGCAATAAAGAGGTTCATTCCGCGTATTGTCAAAACAATAAGCAACAACAGACCGCCTACTAAGCCAATCATACTTAACATAGTTATTATTCCTTAAAAAATCTGTGACCGCAGATGATCCGAAACAGTTAAGTCGATTTAAGATTTGCTTACACTCAAAACCACAAAGTGTATACAAATCAGATAAAAAGCGTTCATAACAGACATAAAGTTTGACGTTACTTTTATCAAAATCCCATAGTACGATGGTACTACATACTATTAACAATTAATTAACTAAAGTGATTTTGACCGTAGGCAATACATCCGGCAGTGACCAGAACTTAGAACAACAAGGACTCACTATGTCTCAATCAATACACACAAATGGCTTGGTTTTACCCTACCAATTACATTCAGCCTCTGTTAGCACAGTAGAACGCAAAAGCGATTCAGTTAAGCTCCCCATTCGCAGCCTTTGTGCCCTAGCGGTGGCTAGCGTTTTAAGCACAGCGCCAGTATTTGCTCAGGATAGTCAAGCTGATGCCGATGCTGAAGCGCAAAAAGGAAAATTAGAACGCATTGAGGTGACAGCGCGAAAAACTGTAGAGTCGCTACAGGAAACGCCGGTAGCTATCACGTCTATTGGTGCGGTTGAACTTGGAGAAAAAGGGATTAGCGTGCTGACTGAAGTGCAGCAGTTTTCGCCCAACACTACGCTACAAACCAGTCGCGGTACCAACTCCACCTTGACGGCATTTATTCGCGGATTGGGTCAGCAAGACCCGCTTTGGGGCTATGAACCAGGCGTGGGTATTTATGTTGATGATGTTTATATTGCTCGCCCACAAGGAGCCGTACTTGATTTGTTAGACGTACAGCTTATTGAGGTGTTACGCGGCCCGCAGGGGACGCTTTACGGAAAGAATACGATTGGTGGCGCGGTTAAATACGTTACGAAGGAAATGACCGGCGATACGCAGATGAACGTTGAAGCTACGGTAGGTAGCTATAGTCAGCGGGATATCAAAGTGACAGGTCAAATACCATTGATTGAAGATACGGTGTATCTAGGCGTGGGTTATGCCAACTTAAACCGCGACGGCTTCGGCGAATATCTGGTAAGCGCGTTGCCCAATCAAGATAAAGAGAACTATAACAAAGATCTTTGGGCAGCCCGTGTAACGCTAGAAGTTCACCCGAGTGAAGATTTGTTTTTCCGTATTGGATGGGATAAGACCGAAGACACATCAAATGCGAAAGGCGGCTACCGTTTAATCCCAAGTATGTTAACTGATGCGCCCGTGCCTGATTCGGTTTTCGATTCGTACACCAGCTTACCTACATGGAATAAAGTCGAGTTAGAAGGCTATAACTGGCTGGCACGATACAGAGTGAATGATGATTTAGAGCTTAAATATATTGGATCGCATAGAGAGAGCTATTCACCTACCAACATTGATTTTGACAATACGCCCCTGCCTATTTTTGATGTGCCGGCAGAGTATGACGACAGTAATGATACTCACGAGATTCAAGCGAATTATATTGGGAACGCGTTTAGCTTAGTGTCAGGGCTCTACTTTTACGATGGTGAGAGTTGCGGTAATTTTGATGCCATTTTAGGTGTGTTAGGTCAATCGCTTGGTGCCTCAGGGTTAACGCGGGAAGTGACGGGTTGTAATAACTCAGAAAGCTGGGCTGCCTATGCGCAAATGAACTATGACGTAACTGATAAGCTATCGCTTTCGCTTGGTGTCCGATACACCGATGAAGAAAAGACCGCATTTGTAAATAACGGTCTGGTATTCGCCAATGTTTATCCTTATACCGACTGGATTGATGGGTACGTGCGTCCCGACGGACAATTAGTACCTCAAGTACTTGGGACAGACACCGATGGCGATGACGTGTTAGATGCGCCAGCGGTAGAGAGTTGGTCGCGCTTTACCCCGCGAGTGGGCGTGGAGTATCAAATGGACCGCGATACCATGTTCTTCGCAAGCTATTCTCAAGGCTTCAAATCGGGCACGTTTAACCCTCGCGCTCAGACTAACGAGCCAGGTGTTGAACCAGAAGTCGTTGACAGCTTCGAAGTGGGTGTGAAGAGTGACTTAACCGACGCACTTCGTATGAATATCACATTGTTCTCTTACGACCACAAAGATCGTCAGTATATTGGTGTAGAAGGGGATTTGTCTGATCCAACAGCCCTCGACCAGCGACTGCGCAATGCTGCAGAAACGGCTGCGAAAGGCGCCGAGTTGGAGATGACGTGGGTAGCCACGGATAACCTTCAGTTTGACGTTGCTTACGGCTATATTGACTTTGAGATTAAGAAAAACAATGCAATCCCTCCGTTGATTGGTCTAGCAAGTACGCCAGAGAATACCTTTAATCTTAATGCCAACTACCTACTAGAAACGAGTTTTGGGGATATTACTTTCAACGCCAACTACTACTATCGCGATGATTATCTTATCTTTGAAACCAGCGATCTTATTCAACAAGATGCCTATGGTATGGTGAACTTAAGCGCGCGCTGGGAAAGCGTTGAAGGCGACTGGTATGCTGGACTACACGTCAAAAACCTGACCGATGAAGAGTATCTGGTTGGTGGTTATGACTTTGTTACGCAAGACGATGAAGGTAACTTTGGTCCGGGCCTTGGTGGCGATACGACACTTATCGGTTATTATGGTGACCCACGTACAGTTCACCTTACGGTAGGTTATCGATTCTAAACGGTATGTTGTGAAGAAGACCGGCAACACGTTTCACGCCTAGGCCATTGCGCTTAGGCGTGCTCACGTTTGCTCGACCTCTTTCGATTGTGTTGGCCGGCGGATATTTCGAGTAGTGAAGGGCGTGGTGCGGAGCGTTACTCTATAACAGATACGCCAATAACAGGTACGCCAATACGATTAACCTTTTTCTACCGGCGTGGTAGTATGTTGATTAACAAGGTAGTTACAAGTTGATAGCATTATGTCTGTGAAAATCTTGATTGCTGATGATCATCCTCTGTTTAGGGCTGCGGTGTGCCATGCGTTAGCTAGTGTGGAGTATATCGAACTTGTAGAAACCTCCACGTTCCCCGATACGCTCACTAGTCTTGAAGAAAATGTCGACATCGATCTGCTTTTCTTAGATCTCACGATGCCAGGCAATGAAGGGTTAAATGGCCTTGCTGAGGTACATGCGCTCTATCCTGATGTACTTGTTGTTGTTATTACCGCACAAGAAGAGCCTGATGTTATGGCAAAATCGTTTGCGTTAGGCGCAAGCGGTTTTATACCCAAATCAGCTTCGGTCGATTGTATTATTGACGCGGTAAATACGGTGTTAGACGGTGAAACTTGGATCCCGCCTTCAGTTCACAATGCATCAGCTACGATGCCAAATGCCTCTGCATCGAATGTGAATGGCCACTCTGGCCAAGATGATTTCACAAACCGATTAAAGCAACTTACCCCTCACCAACTTAAAGTGTTGTGCATGGTATCAGACGGCTTGCTAAACAAGCAGATTGCTTACGAACTGGCCATTTCTGAGTCCACCGTTAAACAGCATGTATCTGCAGTATTGAGAAAGCTTGGTGTTATTAACAGAACCAAGGCCGGCATCGCGTTCAAAAATGCAATGCATTTAAGTTGAGCTCAGTACAAAACATGAAGTAAGCCGAGACAGCTCATATTTTTTGAGAAGGAGTGCGCGGTTAGTCACCCGTACTTGCCTTGTTTTCTTTTTAAAAATGCATTTTTACAATGCAGCTCGTCGTGTTCAATCGATCTCCTTACATTCTTGTGTTAGCGTAAAAGTTAAAAGGATTAACTTACTGGCATAAAAGGATATTTATGACGCGATTTATTTTATTTTCCCTCCTTTTTAGTTCTTTCAATGCGTTTAGTGCCGTTACGGCATGGACAGATTTCACCTTGGACAACGGTCACGTTTTTTTGCCTGTTACTATAGAAGGCATCGAATCTCGGGTCATGCTGGACTCAGGGGCGCAAATAAACAGTATCAACCGCGCGTTTATAGGGAAGCACGATTTAGACCTTGATAAAGGACGCCCTGTAACCGTTAAAGGGGTGTACGACGTTGAAAGGCGTAACGCTTACAATAATGTAAACGTTGAAATCTTTGGTACTGGTTTCGAGCTAGATTCACTTGTCGAGTCCAGGTTAGGCCATCACTCTAATGGTATGTTATTGGGCGCAGGTTTTTTCAATAACTTCATTGTTCAAATAGATTACCCGCACAAAAAAATTCGTTTGGTGACGCGTGATTCACTGGATATGTCGGAAGTAGCGAACGTTCGTGCAGACTCCCAACAAGGAAGCGGTATGCCTATCGCTCAAATAGAGATTAACGGTGTAGCTTTATGGTTGCTTGTCGACACGGGTAACTCAGGCACAATTTTAATTGACCGACGCGCAGCATCAAAGGCTGGATTGCTTGACAAAGTGGAAGGCGCAAGTACGTCGTTCGGTGCGAATAGCTCTGGGGTTAATGAGTTCGCTACGTCTGATGTCGTGAAGTTTGGCCCATATGAAATTGGCGATGTGAAAGTTAGCTTTCCTGCTGAAGGACAAAAAACAAACTTAGAAAGTCAGTATGAAAGAACGGGTAGCCGGATTGCGGGAAAGCGGGTAGTAGGCTTAATAGGCTATGATTTGTTGAAAGACTTCGTTGTAACACTTGATTATCGTTACGGGAAACTTCACATCGCGTTACCGCAAAAGTAAAAAGTATCTTGATGCAAACCAGCTACCAAAAGGAGGCGAAATACCTACTGCCGTACTACAAATGCGATCACGAGTTCTCTATTAAACAAGCGATTGCTTTAGCAATCGCTTAAGTGCCGCAGGCTTTAAGGGTTTTGGCAGGTAGCTAAATTGTTGCTCCGCCGCTTCCTCTCTTATGTCGTTACTTCTATTGGCAGTGACTAAAATCTTTAAGGCAAAACTCACGTTATTTTCAGAAAGAATCGCTGCAACGTCAAAACCGGTTTCGCCATAATTTAGGTGATAATCGGCGACGAGCACATCAAAGTGTTCTTGTGAAATACTCGACACTTCTGCTCCGCCCGCTATCAATGTTGTACTCCCTCCCCAATCTCTCAGTAAGGTACACATTGCATTTGCCACTTGCTCGTCATTTTCTACAAGTAGAAAACGGGTGTCTTTTAAAAATGCATTGTTGTTTTTATTCGCTGAGTCTAAAGAGGGCATTTGATGGGAGTGCGAGGAGACAGGGCGAGAACGGCTGTCTAATGCGCTTTTTTGAACGCTTACTGAATTATTTGGCGCACTTGCTGAGTTCTTCGTTAATACCGATTTATTAAAAGGGGAGTCAACATGGTTAGTGTTGCTTTTGTATGCTGTGGGAATCGAGGCTTCGCTTTGAAATGCTCTAGATACAGCCACACTGAAGCAGCTTCCTTTATTTGGCGATGAAGTCAGCCCGACTTCATGACCGAGTAGTCGACATATCTTATCTACAATAGTCAGGCCTAATCCAATTCCTTCGCCTTTGTTGTTGCTCTCTAGCTGGTGGAACTCACTAAATATTTCATGCTGTTGGTGGTCGGCGATACCTAGTCCGGTATCGTAAACACAAAGCTTTATAACCTGCTCGGTATTTGTGACTCTTGAGCGTCTCACGCCCACCAAAATACGGCCTTTTGCGGTATAGCGGACTGCGTTGGATAGCAAGTTTTGAAGCACCCGTCGCAGTAGTACTTTGTCCGAGTACACCATAACTCTGGTCGGTACATACCTGAGCTCAATACCTTTTTGCTTTGCAATGACACTAAATTCCTGCACCAATGAAGACAACATATCACTGACCGGAAATTCAGTCTTTTGAGGGGTAAGTACGCCAGCGTCTAATTTCGTCATATCAAGTAGCATTGAAAGTAAGCTCTGAGCATTGTCCAAAGAATTCACCACGCCTTCAGATAGTGTGGCCAGTTCACTGCCTTGCGTCTTTTTGCTGAGCATGCTGGCAAATAATGTTGCGGCGTTGAAAGGTTGCATGAGATCGTGCCCAGCCGCGGCCAGAAATTTGGTTTTGCTCTCGTTAGCTTTGTCAGCGTGTTGTTTGGCTTCTTCTAATTCTGCTGTACGCTGCGCAACCCTTGCCTCCAAGTCTTCTTTTGCACTTTCTAATTCTTTTTGAATTGCTATGTATTCAGTGATATCGCTATAGGTAGTCACGTAGCCGCCACCAGGCAGCGGCGCGCCGTTAAGTTCTATCACTTTTCCGTCAGGCTGTTTGCGAATATGTTTATGACGGGTGCCTTCCAGCATGTAGCTAACGCGCTTTTCGATTGATGAGGGGCTAAACAACCCTCGGTTTGCGTTGTAGCTAAGTATATCGATAATGGGCATGCCCGCTTTTAGAAATCCTTTAGGGTAGGCAAATAACTCCACATAACGTTCGTTCCACGCTAGTAGCTGCAGTTTGTCATCAAGCACACTTATGCCTTGCTCAATGTTTTGCACTGACGATTGAAGTACCTCGTGGTTAAACTGAAATGACTGAGAAGCTTCTTCTACCCAGTCAACCAGTTCTGGAAAGCTATCGCTGCCTGTATCTGCGATGGCACCCAGTAATATACGAGCACTAGGTGCTCCTACTTGTGCGGCAAGCAACTTATTTACCCTGTCGGTAAGCGCCTGACTGGCATAACCACTGCTAGCGGCGCGATTGACGTCAACTGATAGCTGCTTAACCAGTTGAGAGTGCGTGGCACTTTCGAGTACACGTTCGGTGAGTGCAATTAAGTCCCTCACTTTTACCAGTAAACGAGGTGTGTCGTGATCTGTGAGGAGCGTATCATTTGGCTTCATGCCACGTCTTGATGTAATCGATGCAACCGTAACGAATGTTAGGCAATTAGCCAATAAGGAAAAGGCAAAGCCCAAACCAAGCGCTTGGTCAGTGGGTGCTGGGTTGAAATAATAACTCGACAGTAAGCTTGGGTAGAGGAGGAATGCTGCCCAACATGTGAACCCTACCAATAAGGCGCAAATAGCGGCAGCTTTGTTGCTTTTCGGCCAGTAAAGACCAAACATAAGTACAGGCATGCACTGTGCTAATAATGCAATAGCAATCACCCCGCTTTTAACCAGAGGTGCAGCCTGACTTATATTCAAGTGATACCAGAGCGCAATGCTAAGTACGACCACAACGGTAATACGACGTATAGACAGTATTTTGTTTGGCTGCATTGAACGATTGGGCGAAGTCTTTAGTCGCGCTTTTAGCCAAAGTGGCGTAACAACATTGTTCGAGATCATTATTCCCAGCGCCAAGGTTGCAACAATCACCATGCTGGTGGTTGCAGAAAGGCCTCCTATGAAAGCAAATGACGACAGCGCGATATTTTCAGCATGTAAAGGTAGGGCAAGCACATACGCATCAGAGCTCGTATCCACTGGCAGCAGCATTTTTCCTGCAAGTGCAATAGGAATAATAAAAAGGGTCATGCCAAATAAATAGAGGGGAAATAGCCACCTTGCTGTTCTAAGCTCCCCCTCACCGTTCTGCTCAACGAAGTTCATATGAAACTGTCGTGGCAAAACGAACATAGAGCAAACGCCCAAAACAACATGTGATACATAAACCCAGGGTGCGCTATCAGCATAAATGACTTCTCGAGCACTGGCGTTTGAAGCGGCGTTAGACACCAAATCCAACACACCATCAAACAGATAGAAGCAAACGAAAACACCTACAGCGCACAGGGCAACAAGCTTTATAACCGATTCAAACGCTATAGTAAGTAGCAGACCGGGGTGTTTGTCGGTCAAGTTGAGTGTACGGGTACCGAAGATAATGGCAAATAATGCGAGCAAGATAGCTACGTAGATACTTAACCATGGCGTGCTTGTATGCGCGTCGTCAGTCAACAAATTTATTGATTTCGTAATGGCGTCTAACTGCAGGGCGATGTAGGGCACTACACCGAAAAAACACAGTAAAGTGATAAGCGCGGCAATCAAGTGGGAGTGCTGGTATTTAAGTGAGATGAGGTCTGCTAAAGAGCTGATGTTGTGTTGTTGACACAGTCTGCTTATATGAAGCACCACAGGAAACGCAAATGCCATAGTCAGCATAATCCCTAAATAAGTAGGGATAACTGCCCAGCCATATTGTGCTGCTTGAGAGGTAGTGCCGAAAAATGCCCAAGATGTACAATGCACGCCCAATCCAAGGCTGTACAATATTGGGTGTTGCCGGTTGTCACGTAAACGCTTATCGCCCCAAAATGCTAAAGCGAAAAGCGCGAGGAGATAACAACCAACAATAGTGCCAACCGTCCAGATACTTAGCATAGATATTCCGTGTAGTTGAACGCATTTATTAGCGCAATTGAAAGCGCGTTTTATTGTTGATTTACATTAACATAGTTTTCACATGCGAGGTATCTTCTGTTGGTACACAAGCAATATTTCGGAGTTAATTATTTGCAATTTGAACTATAAGTGATAGGTTTTTATACAAGGCGACGTCTTTTTGAGCAGTAGGATTTACACATAAGTCGGTCTTAGCCATGACCGAAATAATAAAAAGGGAATTTAATGAAACAAAACTCAGCAAGCACACGTATTCTGCGAATCTCACTACTAATTTCAACTATAATATCTGCATCTGTTTGGGCTATTCCGAATCAACCTGAATGCGCAGACGAAGATTGTTCACTTGCTAAACTGAATACACTTCGAGCTTTGGCGTCCAGAGGTCATGAGCAAACCAGCTTCTCCCTTGGTCACATCTTTATGAATCCCGAATCTGGGGTAAAGACAGATTTAGAAAATGCCTATTATTATTTTGATAAGTCTGCCAAACAGGGCTTCCTGCCAGCTTACCGACAAGCAGCGGGGATGGCTGCACAGGGAATTGGTACACAAAAGAATATGGCTGAAGCCAAGCGATTGATGAAATTTGCTGCAGATGAAGGCGTTAATAGAACGGCAGAGGAATATGCTGTTCTCGTCTTTTCTGATAATGAATCTACCGACGAAGAAAAAGCGACTGCGGTTGAATTTTTGGAAGCCGAAGTTGAAGAAGGAATGAGCTACCTCGCTAACTATGTATTAGCCGTTCTTTATATCAATGGAGAGTTTGTGGAAAAGGATATGGTGAAAGCGAAGTCTCTATTAGCATTTCCAGCGTCAGGTAAATACGCCAATTCGGTAGAGCTACTTCAACAATTAAGTGGAGAGAAAGTTATAGCGCAGGATAATGAGAACCCTAAGTCTACTGCTGGTCTCGATAGCAGCATTGAAACTATTACGGTGACTGGAATTAGTATCAATATGGGCGATGTTCACGGGTTGATGCTAAGTGAACTCAGAAAGCACCATGGGCAAACGGGAAGCAGGATAAAAGGGAATGGTTGCAAAAGAGATGACCCTCAGTGTGTTATCCTAGATAGTGGTTCAATACGAACGCCAACATTTTGGCAAGTTGGTACCACTAGGTAACTAAATTAAAAAACTCATTAAAGCGTTAGGAAGCCAAACTTAGTATTGAAGTTTGGCTTTTTTTATATTTTTTTAAAATCACCCACAAAAATAATGTGGATACCCTTGATCACCTTAAATCTAGCCCCATAACTAAGCGCAACAGACTTATTCCCAATAATTTTAACGTTATTGGGCAATGCCTAATTAAGAAAAACGTTTGGAGGTAGGCATGAGCGATAATCGCGACGTGCAGGCAGAACAAGAAAATACAGTTGATCAAACTGTACAAAATGCTGAAGAAGCGCAAGTAGAAGCGTCACAAGCAGAAGGCGTAGAGCTTGATGAAAATGCACAACGCATTTACGAGCTAGAAACGGCACTTTCTGAGGCGCAAGCCACAATCAAAGAGCAGCAAGATGGCGTGCTTCGCGCGCGTGCAGACGCTGACAACGCACGTCGTCGTGCTGAAGGTGAAGTAGAAAAGGCGCGTAAATTTGCCCTTGAACGCTTTGCTGGCGAGTTGCTTCCGGTTATCGATAACCTAGAGCGTGCTATCGAAATGACCGATGGCGACAATGAAGCGGTTAAGCCGCTTCTAGAAGGTGTGGAAATGACCCACAAAACTTTCTTAAGCACTATTGAGAAATTTGGATTAAGCCTTATTGATCCGCAGGGCGAAACCTTCAACCCTGACTTGCATCAGGCAATGTCTATGCAAGAAAGTGCAGACCACGAGCCTAATACGGTGATGGCGGTTATGCAGAAAGGTTATCAAATTAACGGCCGCTTGTTACGCCCTGCCATGGTTATGGTATCGCGTGCGCCAAGTGGTGGTGTGGACACGCAAGCGTAAGTCACGCTTTTTGCGATAAACACACAAAAATGTCAGTTTTTTTACTGACATCTATTGAAAAGGTCGGGGAATAACCCCACTAAAAGTACAGAATTAAGAAACTTTTTCGGAGACACGAAATGGGTAGAATCATTGGTATCGATTTAGGTACAACGAATTCATGTGTCGCAGTTCTAGACGGCGACAAACCTCGCGTAATTGAAAACGCGGAAGGCGATCGTACAACCCCTTCAATCATCGCTTATACAAACGATGGTGAAACACTTGTAGGTCAATCAGCGAAGCGTCAGGCGGTTACTAACCCTGAAAACACCTTATTCGCTATCAAGCGTCTAATTGGTCGTCGTTTCCAAGATAAAGAAGTACAGCGCGACATCGACATCATGCCTTTCAAAATTGTAGGTGCTGATAACGGTGATGCGTGGGTAGAAGCGAAAGGCGAGAAAATGGCGCCTCCGCAGATTTCTGCTGAAGTACTTAAGAAAATGAAAAAGACTGCTGAAGATTATCTTGGCGAAGAAGTTACTGGCGCAGTTATCACTGTTCCTGCTTACTTCAACGACTCTCAGCGTCAAGCAACTAAAGACGCGGGTCGTATCGCAGGTCTTGAAGTTAAGCGTATTATCAACGAGCCAACTGCTGCTGCTCTTGCCTACGGCATGGACAAAAAGCAAGGCGACAACGTTGTTGCAGTATACGACTTAGGTGGTGGTACGTTCGATATCTCTATCATCGAAATCGATGAAGTAGACGGCGAGCACACCTTTGAAGTACTAGCAACTAATGGTGATACTCACCTTGGTGGTGAAGATTTCGATAACCGTGTTATCAACTACCTAGTTGAAGAATTTAAGAAAGACCAAGGTATCGACCTTCGTAAAGATCCGCTTGCTATGCAGCGTCTTAAAGAAGCCGGTGAAAAAGCGAAGATTGAGCTTTCTTCTTCACAACAGACTGAAGTTAACCTGCCTTACATCACTGCTGATGCAACAGGTCCTAAGCACTTAGCTATTAAGCTTACTCGTGCAAAACTTGAGTCTTTGGTTGAAGACCTAGTTAAAAATTCACTTGAGCCGCTCAAGAAGGCACTAGCTGATTCAGATCTTTCTGTAGGCGACATTAACGACATCATCCTAGTTGGTGGTCAAACTCGTATGCCGCTAGTACAGAAGTACGTGACTGAATTCTTTGGCAAAGAGCCACGTAAAGACGTAAACCCTGATGAAGCAGTTGCAGTAGGCGCAGCAATTCAAGGTGGCGTACTGTCAGGTGACGTTAAAGACGTACTACTTCTAGACGTTACACCTCTGTCTCTAGGTATCGAGACTATGGGTGGCGTGATGACTGTGCTTATCGAGAAGAACACGACAATTCCAACGAAGAAGTCGCAAACGTTCTCGACTGCTGAAGACAACCAGTCTGCGGTAACAGTACACGTACTACAGGGTGAGCGTAAGCAATCAAGTGGCAACAAGTCTCTTGGTCAGTTCAACCTAGAAGGTATTCGTCCAGCAGCACGCGGTGTACCGCAAATCGAAGTAACATTCGACCTTGATGCTGACGGTATCCTACACGTGTCTGCGAAAGACAAAGACACAGGTAAAGAGCAGAAGATCACTATCAAAGCCTCTTCAGGCCTAAGCGATGAAGAAGTTGAAAAAATGGTAGCTGACGCGGAAGCGAATAAAGAGTCTGATAAGAAGTTTGAAGAGCTGATTCAAGCGCGTAACCAAGCTGACGGTATGGTTCACGCCACACGTAAACAGCTTGAAGAAGTTGGCGATGCACTAAGTGCAGAAGACAAAGCGCCAATCGAAGAAGCACTTTCAGCACTTGAAACTGCAGTTAAAGGCGAAGACAAAGCGGACATCGAAGCGAAAACGCAAGAGCTTATCCAAGCGTCTAGCAAGCTGATGGAAGCGGCCCAAGCTCAGCAAGCTGCAGCCGGTGGCGCAGAAGGTGCAGAGCAGCAAGCTTCTTCTGGTAAAGCAGACGATGACGTTGTTGACGCTGAATTCGAAGAAGTGAAAGACGACGACAAGAAGTAAACTGTTGTGTCAGGCCCGTTACATAGCATGTTAGCGGGCCGTGTAAGCAGTTCAGGCGCAGCAGGAATTTCTTGTTGCGCCTTTGTTGTGTAAATGACTTGGCTTTATTGAATGTGTGTTCAGGTTATTTTCACAACAGTCAGATGTAGATTCGATGAGCATAAAATGCTTATCGACAAAAAGTAGGATATGTAAACGATATGTCGAAACGAGACTACTACGAAGTACTCGGGGTAGATAAAGGCGCAGGCGAACGCGAAATTAAAAAGGCGTATAAGAAGCTGGCGATGAAATATCACCCTGACCGTACGCAAGGCGATAAAGGCCTGGAAGATAAATTTAAAGAAATCCAGGAAGCCTACGAAATTCTGTCAGATTCGCAGAAACGTGCAGCATACGACCAATATGGCCACGCGGGGGTAGACCCTAACCGTGGTGGCGGTGGCTTCGGTGGTGGTGCCGATTTCGGCGATATTTTTGGTGATGTATTTGGTGATATCTTCGGCGGTGGCCGAGGCGGTCGTCAATCTCGCGCACGTCAAGGTTCAGACCTTCGCTACAACTTAGAGCTAACGCTTGAAGAAGCGGTTCGTGGCAAGAGCGTAGATATTCGCGTGCCAACTTTGGTTGAGTGTGAAGTCTGTGATGGTTCTGGTGCGAAGAAAGGTTCTTCACCTAAAACCTGTCCAACCTGTCACGGCAATGGCCAAGTTCAAATGCGCCAAGGTTTCTTTGCTGTTCAGCAAACTTGCCCAACGTGTTCGGGCAAAGGCAAGATCATTGAAGATCCTTGTAACAGCTGTCATGGCCACGGTCGTAAAGAAAAGACTAAGACCCTTAACGTTAAAATTCCAGCTGGCGTAGATACTGGTGATCGTATTCGTCTATCAGGTGAAGGTGAAGCCGGGGAGAACGGTGCACCTCCAGGTGATTTATACGTTCAGGTCCACGTACGTGAGCACGATATCTTTAAGCGCGATGGCAACAATTTGTACTGTGAAGTACCGTTAAGCTTCACTACGGCAGCCCTTGGCGGCGAGCTAGAAGTGCCAACGCTAGATGGAAAAGTAAAACTGAAAATCAGCCCTGAAACGCAGACTGGCCGAATGTTCCGTCTACGTGGTAAAGGTGTTAAATCAGTGCGAAGTGGTGCCATGGGCGACTTGATGTGTAAGGTTGTGGTCGAAACACCAGTAAACTTATCATCTCGCCAAAAAGAACTACTTCAAGAGCTTGAAGAGTCGATGGGTAAAGCGTCAAGTAAGCACAGCCCGAAAGCGCAAGGCTTCTTTGACGGCGTTAAAAAGTTCTTTGACGATTTAACGAACTAATTACTTAGTAGTACATACTTCATTTGAAAGCCCTCAGTTGAGGGCTTTTTTATTTTTGAAAGGCATTCAAACGCGCTCTTATGAGTGGCCAATTGTCCATGCAGATTAGTATTTGTAATAGAAAGTGCTCACTTTAAGAAGGAAAGGGGGAGTTAGTCTTTTCTTTACTTACTTTTACCGCTAAAAATCTTGCGCATCATCCGACTATTCGTCACGATAACCCAAGTATCGGGACTTTTAGCTTGTTGACTACAAGGCTTAAAAGCCCGTTTGAGACCAATGAATAATATTTACCTAACAAGGGAACAGGCATGAAATTTTCAACTAAATTGCTACTGAGCGCTGCCACGGCAGGCGCAATCTTATCAGGCTCGGTATTAGCTGCTGACGTGACAGAAGCAACGTCAGAAAAACACGCGGGAGCTGCAACACAATATCGCCAGGCCGTTTTTCAGTTAGTACGCAGTAACATGGGACCTTTAGGTGGCATGGCAAAAGGTGCTTTACCTTTTGACGAAAGCGTTATGGAAACAAATGCCGTACGTCTAGAGCAACTTGCTGACATGATGGGCGATTATTTATCAGTTGATACCCGTAAGTATGACGTTGAAACTGGCGCAAAAGATGACATTTGGGAAAATTTCTCAGATGTAGAAAAGAAAGTGATGGCACTTAAAACGGCAGCGCAAGGGCTTCAAGCAGCTGTTAAAGCGGGTGATGAAAGCGCGTATAGAGGTGCAATCGGTAAAATTGGTGCAAGCTGTAAATCATGCCATGACGACTATAAGAAGGACTAGCCCAAGCTTGTTTTTCAACACGTGAAAGCGCTCTAATATCGGGTCAGTAAGAATGTGCCTATTGCATTTTACTGACCCAAAACCTCTATTAATACTTCGATGCGTTAATTAGTATTTTATAATTAAATCATACAGGTAAATTAAGAGTGGCGCTAAAGCGCACACTCGCAACCTTCCTCAAACAGCAGTGTACTTTTTCGTCCAGGGCTTTGTAGGTAATAAGCATCAGGCATCGCCACACACTTAGCCACCTCAGAAATTGACTTCATTATAGCCTTGTAGAACGTGTCTACGAGAGTACATCGTTAAGACCCATACGCTGTGGTATATTCGTAAGTGCTTAACAACAGATTTTTAATATGGAGATAAGATGCGCCCCTCGCTAACGTATGTAGGTACACTGGACGATGTTGTAGAGCGTTTTCCTTGGCAATTCGACGCTGATATAAACTACTTTAATCAATTGCTAGTGAGGAAGGCTATATTAGGAGAGAAGATACTTATCAATGATGGGTATTTACTTAATAATAGTGCGGCAAGGCAAGCTATTCTAAACCCCAGTTGTTCTCCGCTCACGTCACTAATCGAGCAAGGTTTTGTAAGGATCTTATCGCGGAACGCCGACTTAGTCTCCTTACCAGAGAAAATGGCGGATCAAGGTGTTGCCAGTTTCAACGTTTTGAAAAATTCTGCCGAATGGCCAAGTTTGAAGCGAGAATTACGTAAGTGGCAGCCACTGTTAGAAGAAACGGATAATTTTATACCTTGGCCAGAAAAACACATCAGTCATGGCTTTGATCAAATGATCATGCGGTTGGCTGAACGCACACCAGAAGACTTAACAATTGGCAGTGTCAGTCATGACCAGTGGCGACGAGTGTTTGATTTGTATGAACAATCAAATCGATACGACAAAGAGGCTACCCGAACCCGTTGGGAGTCTGCGGTCACTGAGTGCTTAGCTGATAACCATCAAGGGCGTCTAGCTATGATGCACCTGGCCTGTGAGGCGTATCACTACAATTTTGGTGTTTGCTTGGGCAGCCAGACATCTTTGTCGAAACAGCAAATTTTGGTCGAAACACGGTTTAGCTCAGCGTTTGCTGATTTATCCAAAGTAGATCAAGAGTTACAAATGCAGCACGTTTCAATACCCGGATTGCGTGTACCGCAAAATATATCAATGAATAGCGGGCCAAAGTGGGCGGAACTAGTATCTCCGTTTAGTGATGTCGGCAAACAGTTGAGAGCGTACCGTCAAGCTCAAGATGACTATTTTTCTGGGCAAGGTACAGAAGAGTGTTTAACTGCTGAGGCTCTTGCCTATTCGAAGCAGTTGTCATCGTTGTTTGGTGAAAAGCAATCGGAATCTGCAGTCGCGAGGGTCGCTATTGGCGTAGGCTTTTTCGCTGCGGGGCTTATGGCTGCGGGTCCAGAAGTAGCGGCAGTCCTTTGGCTGACAGAAAATTACTTGTATCCGACAATAACGCGTAAATTCAAGCTGCGTGACCGTGAATTTTTTAGCAAAAATACACCCCTTTCCACGCGAACTGTTTCTAGCGCGCTAAGCTCAGTAGTGTTAGATCCTGTTCAGATAAAAGAGCTCGCAAGTACTATCCCAAATTTCAAATAGTTAATTCGTAAAAAGAGGAACTTTCCACGGATTCGAAACGTTTTAACGGGTTTTTGCTGGAAGTTTGTACAATTCTTGGCTATGTTAAACACTCAGGCTTGGCGATAGTTTTCTTCGACTGAAGGTACGCGTTTAGGTACCCAATCTTCGCAGGTCCTGCTTTTAAAAAATATAAAACAGCTCGTAGACAACTGAAACAGCAAAACTTGTAAAGCGCTTAAAACCACGACACAACTTTTCATCCTTTTATTGTCGTGCTGCTATCGTTTGTGCTGAATTCGAAGAGATATCAAAAGGTTTGCTTAGATGGATTTACGCAGTGAACGCATGTTGTCAACCATGCGCACAACACAGCAAAACATTTCTGTGTTGCTCAATGAAAGTCGAACGAAAACAGAGGCTCTGTGTATATTACTTGCCTCGGTAAACCCTAGCAATGGAAGAGCAACGGTATTATCTTGCGACGTAAACCACCTATCATTAGAAGCCGAGAGTGTTGTTTTTCCTTCACACGTATTGCTCATGCTCCCGCTTACACCTTTGAGCGCTCCAATACCTTGCAAAGATTTTATCTTTCCCCCTTCACTCGAACATTATGCTGATAGCTATGTAGTAGTCGCTACCGTGCGAGATATGCAAAATGAAGTAATGGGTGTTGTTCTCACTTTTGTACGCCACAGTGTATTGAGCCCTCTACAACATACATTGATAGATATTACGCGCCAAAAAGTAGAGCTTAGTTACCAATACGAGCTAGCGCGTCATCCCTATTCAGACAAGTTATCCGAACAGCTTGCCTTGTTAGAAGAGGTGAGTTCAATTTCTAAAGTGGGCGCGTGGGAGATTGACAGATTCACAGGCGTACTTTCTCTGACTGAGGTGATGAAAGCCTTATTAGGCTTACCTCGTGTAAAAAGCGTCGGCCTTAATGAAGTGCTCGATATGCTTACCTCGAGTGATAGAAGAGACTTAAAGCAGCGCGTTTTTAAAGCGCTTAAAGAAGATAGAGAGTTCGTAAAGCACTTTGAATTTCACGACAAGCAAGGTCGCAGAAAAAGTATAAAACTAACCGTCTTCTTACAGGTTCAGCGAGGAAATACTAGCGGAATTAAATTAACCCGGCTTTATGGCGCAGTGCAGGATGAAACGGAAATACAGCGTCTATCGGATTCACAACATAACTACACAGATTATCTGACCAGTTTATTGAATAATGTGGATAGCGTGGTGTTAAGCATAGATGAACATGGCACTATTTTAACTGCAAATGAACGCGTTTATTCCGTATTAGGCTTTGAGCCCGAAGAGCTGATTGGGCAAGATATAAAATTAATATCAACCAAGGTGCAAAATACCGATGCGCCTTCTTGTTTCATAAACTTACCAGCGGGTTTAGCATGGTGTAGCGAAAATGGCTCGGTAAACGAATGTCTTCGCCATAAAAATGGTAAACGTATTGCCTGTGAAGTTAATTTGTCGAAATGCTCTGTGCATAATCAACAATTAATTATCGCCTCAGTGCGCGATATCACTAATCAAAACCACGAAATTGAGCATTACAAACAACTCGCTTTAATCGATACGGTGACAGGTCTTCCGAACTTACACCAATTTGAGCGATACCTTGGCGATAAAGCTCATGACGACAAGTCATCTAAACCATTTGCCACGTTTATGCGCGTTGCTATCTGTAACATAAAAGAATACGAAAATGCGTTTGGGGAGCCAACGATAGACTATATTCTGAGAATTTTGGCCAGTCGCTTCATTCGCATATTCGAAATTAACAAGCGCAATTCAGCCAGTATCTTCAAATGTGAGAGAGGCGCTTTTTATATTCATCTTCATCAATATTTTAGTGAAGAAGCACAGTCTCTAAATGCTGCACACGATTGCGCTATTCTTATCCACGATCACGTGCTAGCGCCAATAACCCTGCACAACAGCCTCTTAAATATTGAAACGCAAACCATAAGTTGCACGGTTCCAACAAAGCATTTTTCGTTTAAAAAGATAAAAGAACTATTGTCGAGAAAACCTTTAAGAGAGGTAAAAAATACTTCTACTTTTAAGTCGGAGCACGAGTATTTTCATGTTAATGCAAGTGATATCGAGCGATACAATTACATTAAACACTCTCTGAGCAGGGCTATTTCTAACAACGAGTTATATATTGAGCTTCAACCTCAATATGATGCAACGAAGAGCGTTATAAGCTCAGAGGTGTTGTTAAGGTGGAAGCATCCTCATATGGGTACAGTAAGCCCTTCTGAATTCATTCCTATTGCCGAAGAGAATGATTTTATTGCTGAACTCGGGCTGTGGGTGTGCAACGAAGCTTGCAGGTTACTTAGTGAATGCCAGTCAGAGAACATTAACACTAAGTTGTCTGTCAATATCAGTGCAATGCACTTAGCGCGAGCTGATTTTGTGAGTAAGTTTGTCGCAATAGTAAATAAGTGGCGCGTGTCACACAAAAATTTAACTCTAGAGCTCACTGAAGGTGCATTGATAAGAGGCGTGAGCGTTATTCAACGTCGCGTTAGAGAATTAGCGGAACAAGGGTTTAGTTTATCTATCGACGATTTTGGTCTTGGTGACTCAAATTTAAATTATCTTCAAGACTTGCCAATTACCGAACTGAAAGTGGACAGGGTATTTGTCGAAGCGATGGAAGGCTCGCAGCAAAAAACATTATTGGTTACAAGTATTTGCAACATGGCCAAAGCGTTACACATAAATACCGTAGCTGAGGGAATAGAGACAACGGGTCAATTAGATCAAGCTAAGGCATGTGGTTGCGGAGCATTTCAGGGATATTATTTAGATAAACCCATGAGTGTAGATGATTGGAAAAGTAAAATTAGTGAGAAGCAATATAAAGAAGGTAGTTAACCTTACGCAGTCGAGGGCTTATTCAAGTATGCGTTGAAACAACCGCTTCGATACCTCTTGTTATCAAATAGGGAAATAAAGTTTAACTTTATGTAAATCAATTTGTTAGTCGATCTACGCCTGAAGTCTTATTAGTAGATGTCATGTAACTATCGTAGGGTGAAGATAAACCCTACTCAGGACATGGTTATGACTTATAAAGATGAATATACTGCCTCGACCCAGCACCCCGATGAGTTTTGGTTAGACCAAGCACAAAAGCTAGCGTGGTTTCAACCTCCTCAAAAAGGATGCCAACCTACCGATAATGGTTACTTCGACTGGTTTAGGGGAGGGCAGCTTAACACCAGCTATTTAGCGCTCGATCATCACGTAAAAAATGGTCGTGGCGATAAAGCCGCGCTTATTTATGACTCACCTGTTACACAAACCACTCAGCACTTTACTTACAAAGAGCTATTAAACCGTGTTGCCGAGTTCGCAGGCGGCTTATCTCGCTTGGGTGTGACGAAAGGTGACCGCGTGATTATCTACATGCCCATGATCCCGCAAGCAGTGATCGCGATGCTTGCTTGCGCTCGTTTGGGAGCTGTGCACTCTGTGGTGTTTGGCGGCTTTGCCGCAAATGAGCTTGCAGTACGAATAGATGACGCAAAACCGATAGTTATTGTTACTGCGTCATGTGGCATTGAAGGCAATAAAGTTCTACCGTACAAGCCTCTTGTTGATGAAGCAATATCATTAGCAGAGCACAAACCACAGGCATGCGTGTTGTATCAACGCGCTCAGCTAATTGCTGAGTTAAATGAAGCAACTGATCACGATTGGCTCTCTCTGGTTGAAGCTAGCGTGCCAGCTTCTCCTGTTGCCGTCGATGCAACTGACCCGCTTTATGTTCTTTATACTTCAGGTACAACCGGTAAACCTAAGGGTGTTGTTCGAGATAATGGCGGGCACGCGGTTGCTCTTCATTATTCAATGGGCGCGATTTACGGTATTAGTGAGGACGATATTTTTTGGGCTGCATCGGATGTTGGTTGGGTGGTCGGTCATTCATATATTGTCTATGGCCCGCTTATAAAAGGCGCAACGACGGTACTGTACGAAGGAAAACCCATTGGCACTCCTGATGCCGGTGCATTTTGGCGTATGATAGAGTCTCACAAAGTGAATGTGCTTTTTGCTGCACCAACAGCATTTAGAGCGATACGAAAAGCGGACCCTGATGCTGAGTTTTTATCTAAATACAATACGTCGAGCTTGCGTACCTTATTTATGGCGGGTGAACGTTTAGATCCGCCAACATATTTCTGGGCGAGCGAGAAAGTAGGTGTTCCCGTTATCGACCATTGGTGGCAAACCGAAACTGGCTGGCCAATTTGTTCAAACCCGATGGGGCTTGAACCATTGGCCACGAAACCCGGTTCATCAAGCGTGCCTACACCTGGATTTAACGTAAAGGTATTGCAGGGTGCTGATGAACAGCAAGTAACCGGTGAAAAAGGCGCTATTGCTATCAAGTTACCGCTTCCCCCAGGTTGTTTGACAACGATTTGGCAAGACCATCAACGGTTTGTTGATGGCTATTTACGAGAATTTGAAGGGTATTACAGCACCGGAGATAACGGGTACGTAGATGAAGGTGGCTACGTATTTATTATGGGTCGCACCGACGATGTCATAAACGTTGCCGGGCACCGGTTATCTACCGGTGAAATGGAAGAAGTGCTTGCAGGACATCCTGCCATTGCTGAATGTAGTGTAATAGGCATCCATGATGCACTGAAAGGGCAATTGCCAGTTGGATTGGTACTGCTAAAAGACGGCGTTACCGTTGATGAACAGGCTCTTGAGCAAGATTTGGTTCAACGGGTTCGAGATAAAATCGGGCCAGTGGCGTGCTTTAAGCGAGCCATCGTCGTCAATCGTTTACCCAAAACCCGGTCAGGTAAAATACTCCGCAAACTTCTGCGTCAAATTGCAGCCAATGAATCTGTTGCCGTACCCTCAACCATCGATGATCCGTCAAGCGTAAGCGAGATTGAGACGCTCATGCGAGAGAAGGGCTTGGTCAACAAGCCCACGGCTGTTTAGCTAGTAGTAATATTCATCTGCCTGTGGAGCTGGCGGGTATACTTCAATAGCCACATATACAGCTGCTGCGGCGATGAGCGCCACAACAAAAGCACGTAGAATTCGCGAGTCAGTAATACCTGCTGTTGCTGACTCCTTATTGCCATGCACCATGGCGGGAACCAATTTTTGCTTCTTATACACGCTGTAAAATATTACCGCGCCTATATGAAGTGCGATAACGTACAGTAACACATCAAAGGCAAGGTGATGCAGAGTGTTCATTAGCGCTAGTGTTTCTTCTCCGGCTAACTGGCGATAGGGACCGTCTAAGAAAATATCATCGGTCATGAACAATCCCGATACCGCTTGTATGGTAAGCAACACTAGCATAACGACGACAAACCATCCGCCTAAAGGGTTGTGGCCAATAGCGGGTTCGGACTGCCTATTAAATAAGGTTTTTATATAATTGAAAACCTTTCTGGGACCAGTAATAAAGCTACTGAACTTGGCGTGTTGCGTACCAACAAATCCCCAGATTATGCGGAAAACGATAAGGAATAAGGTGAAGTACCCAATGTAAAAGTGCCATTGAACTTTGTTTTCAAGCCATTCTACTGTTGCATATTGCGCTAAAAGGCTCGCTACAATAAGCCAGTGAAAAAGCCGGGTGGGAATATCCCATATAAGAGTTTTTTGCATAGTAAATTTAGTTGGGTTGTATTTTGACTTACTCACACTTGCCGTTCAGCGGTGACGAATAAGTACTCGGTCATCTGTTAATTGCCATAGCGTCGCTTAACTTTCTCTATAAAACAAGTAGGCCCAACGGCAGAAAGCCTCTGTTTGTCTTAGTGTTGCAATTAGGACATGTTGATCTTTGCATCAAAAATGCGCAGTAAAGCTCAACATGTCCTAAGCATCGTGTACTGAATTTTTTTTACACCCGAGCCTGAAGCTTTGGCAAAGAACTATGCAGATTGGTAGTGGTTAAATCTTACCGATTCCTTGTTATGCCTATTTAATATGAATCTCACATTGCAATAGTGACGGCATTTGGCAAAATGCCTCACAGTTGAAGGTCTAAAAAAGTGTAAAACGAAAAAATGAAAGTAGGATTATTTGGCGCCAACGGGCGTATGGGACGGGTTTTAGTTGAAGCGCTAGATTTAAGTGACGATGCACAACTTAGCGTGGCAACGGTACGCGATGATTCACCTTGGGTTGGACTAAATGTAGGCGAACTTGCAGGCATTGGAAAAAAAGACGTTGATTGTACTGCGCTATCAGATTTAAGTGGTAATGATGCAGATGTAATGATCGATTTCACCCTGCCTTCGGTTATTGAAAGTAATCTTACGTGGTGCGTTAAAAATAAAATGCCTGTTGTTATTGGAACTACTGGATTAAACGATTCACAGTTGGCGGCACTCGACGAAGCAGCAAAGCATATACCTATCGTATTTGCGGCTAATTACAGTGTGGGCGTAAATTTAATGCTTTCCCTAGTTCGACAAGCTGCAAGTGTGCTGGGTGAAACGGCTGACATCGAAATAACAGAAGCACATCACAGATTTAAACAAGACGCGCCTTCTGGTACAGCCATGGCCATTGGTGAAGCCATTGCCGACGAATTGGGCCGTGATTTAAAAACCTGCGCTGTATACGGCAGAGAAGGAAAAGAGCCTGAACGCGACCAAGGTACTATTGGCTTCGCAACTATTCGAGCCGGAGACATCGTCGGTGAACACACAGCCTTATTTGCAGATATTGGTGAGCGCCTAGAGATTACGCACAAGGCATCAAGTCGACTTACTTTTGCGAAAGGCGCAGTGCATGCAGCAAAGTGGTTGTATGGAAAAGAACCTGGTCTATACTCCATGGTTGATGTACTTGATTTAAAGCTATAGGCGTTTTTATGCCAGCATGCTGTAGCTAAATTAGCAGGCGAGCTTGAGGGCGTTATCAAGGTGTTAAACTAAAGTTGCACTTTAAATGAGCAATAAGCCGTACTTTCGGTGGTTCTGCGCAAAAATGGTGGTATAAGCGGTATTTTAGTAAATTATTACAAATAAATTTGCCATTTTCGGTCAGTGATGTATACTCGCCGGAATTTGCCAGAATTTCGTATTCTGAGGCCGCCAAAATGGCTGAAGAGTGCGGTTTTATTAGCTGCAAAGATCGTAAAACGGGATGTATTGTTATCAATAACTCCCGTTTTTTGTGGGGTTTGTGCAGAAAACTGCACAAACACATAGTTATCCTTAATCTGGAGGTTGACTTGGCTAATTCTGCCCTTTTGGTGTTAGAGGATGGTTCTGTTTTTAAAGGTACGGCGATAGGCGCTACAGGCTCCGCCGTTGGGGAAGTCGTTTTTAATACTTCCATGACCGGCTATCAAGAAATTCTCACCGACCCATCCTACGCTGAACAACTCATCACCCTTACTTATCCACACATTGGCAACACCGGCACTAACGAAGAAGACGTCGAAGCAGATAAAATCTGGTCGAAAGGTCTAATCATCCGTGACCTACCTCTTGTTGCTAGTAACTTTCGTCAACAGCAAACTTTGTCTGAATACCTTAAAGCGAAAGGCGTTGTGGGTATTGCCGACATTGATACACGTCGCTTAACGCGTATCTTGCGAGACAAAGGTGCACAAAACGGCTGCATTATTTGCTCTGATGAATTAGACGAGTCTAGCGCACTAGCGCAAGCAAAAGCTTTCCCTGGCCTTAAAGGCATGGATTTGGCAAAAGTAGTAAGTATTACTGAGCCAAAAACATGGACAGAAGGCAGTTGGGAACTTGGTAAAGGTTATGTAACACCAAGCGAGTTCAAATATCACGTTGTTGCTTTTGACTACGGTGTTAAAAATAATATTCTTCGCATGCTAGCTGACCGCGGTTGTAAAGTTACGTTAGTACCAGCGCAAACGCCTGCTGAAGACGTACTAGCCATGAATCCTGACGGTGTATTTTTGTCAAATGGCCCGGGCGACCCAGAGCCATGTGACTATGCAGTAACCGCAATCAAAACTATCGTCGAAACCGGTACGCCTGTATTTGGTATTTGTCTTGGTCACCAGCTACTTGCTATAGCAAGTGGTGCGAAGACAGTTAAGATGAAGTTTGGTCACCACGGTGCAAACCACCCGGTTAAAGACCTTAAGCGCAATGTAGTTATGATCACTAGCCAAAACCACGGTTTTGCTGTTGATGAGTCTAGCTTGCCAGATAACCTAGAAGTAACTCACATTTCGTTGTTCGACAAGTCGCTGCAAGGTATTCACCGCACCGACAAGCCTGCGTTCAGCTTCCAGGGACACCCTGAAGCCAGCCCAGGTCCTCATGAAGCGGCACCGTTATTCGACCACTTCATTGAACTTATTGAACAACACAAGCAGTAGGAATTAGCCCGCTATGCCAAAACGTACCGACATACAAAGTATTCTTATCATTGGTGCTGGCCCTATTGTTATCGGCCAGGCTTGTGAATTCGATTATTCAGGCGCGCAAGCGTGTAAAGCCCTTCGAGAAGAAGGCTACCGTGTTATTTTGGTTAACTCTAACCCAGCAACCATTATGACCGACCCAGAAATGGCAGATGCGACTTACATCGAGCCTATTCACTGGGAAGTGGTTCGCAAGATCATCGAAAAAGAACGTCCAGATGCCATCTTACCTACAATGGGTGGACAAACTGCGCTTAACTGTGCGCTAGAGCTAGACAAGCACGGCGTACTAGAAGAGTTCGGTTGTGAGCTCATCGGTGCAACGGCAGATGCAATCGATAAAGCAGAAAACCGCGAGCGCTTTGACAAAGCAATGAAAAACATCGGCCTTGAATGTCCACGTGCGGAAATCGCGCACAGCATGGATGAAGCGCACGATGTACTAAGCCGCATCGGCTTCCCTTGTATCATTCGTCCGTCTTTCACCATGGGTGGAACCGGCGGCGGTATCGCGTACAACATTGATGAATTTAATGAAATTTGTCACCGAGGCTTAGACCTTTCACCTACCAACGAGCTGCTTATCGATGAATCGTTGCTAGGTTGGAAAGAGTACGAAATGGAAGTAGTACGCGATAAAGCAGATAACTGCATTATTGTATGTACTATCGAAAACTTCGACCCTATGGGCGTGCATACCGGCGACTCAATCACAGTTGCTCCAGCACAAACCCTGACTGACAAAGAATTCCAGCTAATGCGTAATGCAGCGATGGCTGTACTGCGTGAGATTGGTGTTGAAACCGGCGGTTCAAACGTACAGTTCGGTGTAGATCCGAAAACTGGCCGTATGGTCATCATCGAGATGAACCCGCGTGTATCGCGTTCATCAGCGCTTGCGTCGAAAGCAACAGGTTTCCCAATCGCGAAAGTGGCTGCGAAACTTGCGGTAGGTTACACGCTAGATGAATTAGCGAATGATATTACAGGTGGCTTAACGCCAGCCTCTTTCGAGCCTTCTATTGACTACGTAGTGACTAAGATCCCACGCTTTAACTTTGAGAAGTTTGCCGGTGCTAACGACCGACTGACTACCCAAATGAAGTCTGTAGGTGAAGTGATGGCGATTGGCCGTAACCAGCAAGAATCACTGCAAAAAGCCCTTCGTGGTCTTGAAGTAGGTGCGACAGGCCTGAACCCAATGGTTGACCTTGAAGACCCTGAGTCACGTAATAAAGTGGTTTATGAACTTCGTCAGCCTGGTGCAGAGCGCATTTGGTACATCGGTGATGCATTCCGTATGGGCATGACGGTTGAAGAGGTATTTAACCTTACTAATATCGACCGCTGGTACCTTGTACAGCTTGAAGAGCTTATTCTTCTTGAAGCTAAAGTAGCAGAGCTTGGTTTACCGAGTATTGATGCTGACTTTATGCGCGCACTTAAGCGTAAAGGCTTCTCTGATGCGCGTCTTGCTGAGCTAACCAAAGTGGCAGAAAGCGATATTCGTGAAACCCGTCGTGACTTTGGAATTTCTCCTGTCTACAAGCGTGTAGATACTTGTGCAGCAGAATTCTCGACCAGTACAGCTTACATGTACTCAACGTATGACGAAGAGTGTGAAGCAGCGCCAACTGACAAAGACAAGATCATGGTTTTGGGCGGCGGTCCAAACCGAATTGGTCAAGGTATTGAGTTCGACTACTGCTGTGTTCACGCGGCGCTTTCAATGCGTGAAGACGGTTACGAGACCATTATGGTCAACTGTAACCCTGAGACAGTATCTACCGATTACGACACATCAGACCGTCTGTACTTCGAGCCAGTAACGTTGGAAGATGTACTTGAAATCGTTGCTAAAGAGCAGCCTAAAGGCGTTATCGTGCAGTATGGTGGTCAAACGCCACTTAAACTTGCGCGTGCACTAGAGGCGGCGGGTGTACCGGTTATCGGTACCTCACCAGAAGCGATTGACCGTGCCGAAGACCGTGAGCGCTTCCAGCAAATGGTGAACAAGCTTAACCTCAAGCAGCCTGCGAATGCCACGGTAACTAACGTTGAGCAAGCGCTAACTATGGCTGAAGAGATTGGCTTCCCGCTAGTGGTTCGTCCAAGCTACGTGCTAGGTGGTCGTGCGATGGAAATCGTGTATGACCTCAAAGATCTTAAGCGTTACCTTAATGAAGCGGTTAAAGTGTCCAACGACGCGCCAGTATTGCTAGACCGTTTCTTGGATGATGCTATTGAAGTTGATATCGATGCTATTTGCGACGGCAAAGACGTAGTGATTGGCGGCATCATGGAACACATTGAACAAGCGGGTGTTCACTCTGGTGACTCTGCGTGTTCATTACCTCCACACTCGCTTTCAAAAGAGATTCAAGATGTCATGCGCGAACAAGTTAAAGCCATGGCGCTTGAACTTGGCGTAGTCGGTCTGATGAACACACAGTTTGCGATTAAAGATGGTGAAGTATACCTAATCGAGGTTAACCCTCGTGCAGCACGTACCGTTCCATTCGTTTCTAAGGCAACGGGTGTACCTCTTGCTAAAGTTGCAGCACGTGTAATGGCTGGCGTGAGCCTAGCCGAGCAGGGCGTAACAGAGGAAGTGATTCCACCTTTCTACTCTGTGAAAGAAGTGGTGCTTCCATTTGCTAAGTTCCAAGGTGTTGACCCACTGCTAGGCCCAGAGATGCGCTCAACGGGTGAAGTAATGGGCGTTGGCGATACCTTCGAAGAAGCCTATGCTAAAGCTAACTTAGGTGCGGGTGCGCCACTACCTAAGCAAGGTAAAGCGTTAATTTCAGTACGTGATAACGACAAGCCTCGTATGATCGCACTGGCAAAAGCGTTAGTCGAAGCGGGCTTCAGCATTGAAGCTACCCGCGGTACGGCTACCGAGCTTTATGATGCAGGCATAATGAGTACTGTGGTTAATAAGATGTCTGAAGGCCGCCCTAATATTGTTGATGCAATCAAAAATGGCGAATACGCGTATTTGATTAATACAACAGAAGGTCGTCAAGCCATCACCGACTCAGTGTACATTCGTCGTGAAGCCTTGCTAAACAAGGTAACCTACACCACGACAATGAACGCAGCGTTCGCAACTATCCGTGCTAAGTCTGCTGATGACCGCAATAAAGTGGCGTCAGTTCAAGAACTACACGCTAGACTCAAACACTAATGACATACGCTAGGATACGAGGTATCCTAGCAATATTACATTTGTGTGAACGAATAAAAAGTGCGCCTTTGCGGCGCACTTTTCTGTTTAAATTACTAGCTAAGTGAGACGGTATTCATGAGTCAGTATCCAATGACAGCGCGCGGCGCTCAAATGCTGCGTGACGAATTAAATGAGCTAAAAACCAAAACACGCCCACGTATTATCGAGTCTATTGCCGAAGCACGTGAACATGGTGACTTAAAAGAAAATGCTGAATATCACGCGGCCCGTGAGCAGCAAAGCTTCTGTGAAGGCCGCATTCAAGATATTGAAGGCAAGCTATCAAATGCACAGATTATCGACGTTACCAAAATGGAAAATACGGGAAAGGTTATTTTCGGCACTACCGTAACCATTCTAAACGTCGATACCGATGAAGAAACCACCTACCGTATTGTTGGTGATGACGAAGCTGATATTAAGAACAACTTGATTTCGGTTAATTCACCTATCGCTCGTGGTCTAATAGGCAAAGAGCTTGATGACATGGTAACGATTCAAACGCCAGCCGGCGCAGTTGAAGTTGAAATCATCGAAGTAGAATATATCTAACTACGCAAGCCAGCAGAGTCCTTCTGCTGGCTATATTTTCCGTCACAAAACTTCTGAATCCGATCATGGATTGTAATCTGTTAAGCCAAAGCGTTTTTTAATTTTCTTGCCTGTGTATTGTTGTTTAGTAAGCATTAATTGAACTCAACGGTTAGCACTGTTCCTGCTTCGCTCGTACTTTAAGTATAAAATTAAGTGATGACGCTGTCCCGTTAGCTCACTTTTGCGTTTTCCTATCCCAAAATACATGCGATTTAATGCAGAGCAACAATCAGTTACTGCAACGCACTATTGCGGGGTTTAACGTAGATTAAAAACGGTAAATAGCCCGAGCTTAAAAAATTGTAGTCTCTGACTGGCGGGGCGCTCTACTTAAAATCATTGCTCAATCTACTTACACTAAGTATGATTTTTCCTTTTGTTTTCGAAAGGATGCATCATGGCTTATGATTTTGGTTCTCAGACTCTAGGGATAAAGAACCCATTTAAGACAGAAGGAGCGCTTAGAACACTGGGTGGTGTCTTAACGCTATTGTTAGCGGTTTACGTTGTTTTCACAGTACCGGCAATATTTGAAGCCAACAAGGTGAAAGGCTATACCTTGCTAGCGGTTGGTTTTGTTTTAGTAGTATCGGGAATACGCCATACGGCGGTTGGTATCCTTCAACTTATGCGCTTTTTTGTAGGTAGAACGGTTCCCACTTCACTGGCCTACAACTTCTCAAAATCTGAACAAGATGCTGCTCAGGCAGAGCAAAAATCCCTGCTTTACTCAAAAGAGTCACTGCACTCTATGCTTATGGGAAGACGAAATACTACCTTTGAGGAGCCAAAAGGCTGGCTCGCTCGGCTAGTTCACAGCGTTTTTCCTAAGCTTGTTTTCTTACCTTACCCGCTACGCCATCTTGCCCAAGAAATTTTAGCCATGGGGGCGACACTTATCGTGGGCTTAGTTACCTACGCCATCGTCTATTTTTTAGTAAGTAATGGCTTTGCAGGTGAAGTCGCAAAAATTGTCGTTATGCCTGTTCTTTCTTTGATATTGCTTATCTATTTTGTTGCCAACTGGACCTCTACGGCAAAGGGCATCCATAACGAAGGAAACTCGCAACTTGCTAAAGCGGGAGGGTTGTCAATTGGTGTAATCATTGGATTAGCACTAGTCGTTCCTCTTGGTGCGGGTGTGTTTCTCGATGGTGTGGTGGGAAGTAATATCAATGAACTTAAAACTTGGTCTGAAGAACATGCTTTTTTTAGCGCTTGGCTGAACTTTGTATACCTTTTCATCAGTATCGGCGTGGTGATAGGTCTTGTATTTCCATTGCTTAAAAAGCGCATGGATTTAGTGACACCACAAACTGAAGTCAGCGAATTTCGAGCAAACATGCAAGAGTCTGTTCATCCCAATGAGATTTTTATCAATATAGAAAACATCGTGCTTGCCAACCGTCGTTACAAGGAAGTCCCAAACAGAATATACGCCGATTTTGTTCCTAAGCTTAAAGAGCAGGCTGAAGGGAAGGGTAGTTTCGAAGGGGAATTACTGATAGAAACTCAGCCAACCCTCAGTGAGGGGGTGGCATTACCCAGAGGGGCTAAAGTAGCGCTGAGCGCCATTGCGCAAGTTGCCGTCGTTGTTGCCGCGGTATTGTTTTACTCATCTGGCGTACAGCTTGCTGAGCTACTACATCTGGTTATCAATATCGGTGTAGATAACAGCGCACTGTTGAACAATGCTTTTTCTATGGTCAATAATTTACTCATGCTGATATTCGCTTGGCTTACTTTCAGAGCGGCAGGAAGTATTTTAAATAACGCGTCTCACATGTTTTGGGGCGAGCTGAACTTTAACTCTTTGCTTATGTACATGAAAACCGAAGGCACGTATACCGAGTCTAGAGTTTCAACAGGTATGGCAATTCACGATTCTACACGGTCTGAAAATGTCGTAGTTAGAAGCAGTATCACACCGTGGATCATTACTAGCCGAATTAACACTTCTATATTCGCCACTAGCGGTATGAACAATCTGGAAGCCCCGCGCTTTGTAATGGGAATGAACAAAAACGACGGAGAATTGAAGGAAATCGTCGACGAAATTAAAGCATTCTTACGCGGTAGAGAGACCATCGCTTCAATCACTAATGAATCAGACTTAGCCAATGCAAGTACCATTCATCAAGTTAATCAACAAACCCGAGCGTTTAATAAAAACCCTGACGATCGCCTAACACTTAAAGAGACGGAAGAAAGTGCAGGTTTTCTTCGAAACGAAAAAGACAGTGAGTGAGGAGTGAGGCATGGCTGATATTAAAACACTAGATACAAAAGTTGTGTACGAAAACAAATGGCTTCGCGTAAGAGAAGACAAAATACAACGCAGCAGTGGAAACGAAGGCATTTACGGCGTGGTGGAAAAGCCTGACTTCGCTATTATTTTACCGATAGAAGGCGATACGGTTTACATGGTTGAGCAATATCGCTATACCATAAAAGAGCGCCAGCTTGAGTTGCCTCAAGGTGCATGGGAAAGTAACCCTGATGTCGACCCTGTTGAATTGGCGAAAGGTGAACTTAAAGAAGAGACTGGCTTAACTGCAGATTCAATGGAATATGTGGGATTTCAATATTTAGCATACGGTTTTTGTAATCAGGGTTATCACATTTATGTAGCTAAAGGCCTCACCCAAGGCGCACAAAAACTCGATGTTGAGGAAGAAGACTTGCGCGTTGTTTCACTCTCCTTAAATGAATTAAAGGAGAAAATAAAACGTGGAGAAATCAAGGACGCAAGCACCTGTAACGCAGTGGGGTTAGCCATGCTTAAGGGGATTATCTAGGGCCTGTTGTCCTTTGGTTTACGAATTTTGGTCTAAATGGAAGCCTTTTAATCGCGAAACAGTCCTGCAAGCCTAGCGGGCTAAGTTAAAGGACTGTGACAAAGAGTAAAAGGCTTCCATAAC
>NZ_VTYM01000019.1:0-73770 GCF_013113925.1 Alteromonas sp. 07-89-2
AAGCCTTTTACTCTTTGTCACAGTCCTTTAACTTAGCCCGCTAGGCTTGCAGGACTGTTTCGCGATTAAAAGGCTTCCATTTAGACCAAAATTCGTACACCAAAAGTCAACAGGCCCTAGGCTGAAAGAACCTTTTCAACAAGCTGGTTTTTCTGCTCCTGCGGTAAAAAACTTGCCTTGAAACTATTTGCTACCAACGTACGAATTGTTTTTTCGTCAATACCCAGCGACTGGTGCAACGCTTCAAAATTGTCATTTAAGAAACCACCAAAATACGTAGGATCATCAGAGTTAACCGTGACCAGAAGCCCAGCATCAAGAAGCTGGACAATATTGTGGTCTTTCATGTCATCAATTACGCAAAGCTTGAGATTGCTCAACGGGCAAACAGTAAGTGGAATTTGTCTTTCTTTCAAGAGGTCCATAAGCGCCTCGTCTTCTTGGCAGCGCACACCGTGATCAATACGATCAACGTCCAATAGCTCGATGGCTTCCCAAATGTAAGATGCCGGTCCTTCTTCTCCAGCATGGGCGACAATTTTAAATCCCAGCGCTTTGGCTTTTTTGAAAACACGTTCGAACTTTGATGGCGGATGGCCAAGTTCGGAGCTGTCTAACCCTACCGCCGTGATGTGCTCGTAGTAGGGCTCTGCTGCAGAAAGCGTATCGAAAGCAGCATCTTCAGGCAAATGACGAAGAAAAGACATGATTAAATAGCTACTGATACCGTATTCATCTTTTGCTTTTTCCATCGCCTTCAAAAAGCCTGGCATGAAAATATCGAAACCTATGTCACGCTCTGTATGGGTTTGCGGATCAAACATAATTTCTGTGTGGACGATATTGTCCTCATGACACCGCGTTAAGTATTCCCACATTAAAGCAAAGAAATCATCCTCATCGCGAAGCACGCCCGCCCCTGCATAATATAAGTCAAGGAAGCTTTGTAGATCTTCAAAGTTATACGCCGCTTCTATCTCTTCCACGCTAACATAAGGAAGTGATACACTGTGCTTTTCAGCTAGGCGCCACATAAGTTCAGGCGTTAAGCTACCTTCTATATGCAGATGCAGTTCGGCCTTTGGAATGTTTTTAATTATTGATGACAGCGACATGGCCCCTCACTTATTTGCACCACAACAATGCAATGGCATTTAATTGGTGCGTAATAGTTTATCTTTAATGCTATCTGTAAACGAGTTCTATTGCTCATTTAGGTTTTGTTTGCGGTTTTTTTGACTTCATCTATGTTGATTACTAACCGTTTGGCTGGCTTTGTGCTGCCTGGCTAGTGACCTTGAGTCACGCAATGGCTATTAGTTAGTCATTGTACTGAAAAGTAAGTTAGCACAAAACACACCAACAAGTTGACTAATTGGTCAGTTTATTGCTTTCAACGCACAAAACACACAATGAAATACTAACAGAGAACTCTTGATGTCCAACAACGTAATCGAACGGCTATTTAAGCTGCAGGAACACGGAACAACAGTAAGAACAGAGATCATTGCAGGACTTACTACGTTCGCAGCCATGTCTTATATACTCGTGGTGAACCCAGGTATTCTTGGGTTAAGTGGCATGCCCGTAGAGGGCCTAATTACAGTGACAGCAATAGCGGCGTGTATTGGCACTTTAATGATGGCGCTAATGACTAACTACCCTATTGCGTTGGCACCAGGTATGGGCTTGAACGCCTTTTTCGCGTTTACCATTTGTCTTGGTCGTGAAATTCCATGGGAAGCAGCGCTTGGAATTGTTTTCTGGAACGGCATTCTCTTTTTACTCCTTTCTCTTACCGGAGTTCGAACCAAAATAGCCGAGTCTATACCGCCTTCTCTTAAAATCGGCGTGCAGTGTGGCATAGGTTTGTTCATTGCCTTTATCGGCCTTAAAAATGCGGGGCTGATTGTTGATAATCCTGCAACCTTTGTACAGCTTGGCGACCTTTCTGATCCAGCAGTAATGTTAGCGCTCATCGGCATTATTTTTACTATCGTTCTTATGGTGAAACGCGTTACGGGCGCTATCTTAATCTCTATCGTAACACTCACCTTAATTGGTGCTTTTATCCCCACTGAAAACGGTACCTTAACTGCAACGCCTTCTGCTGTAGTTGGCATGCCAGAATCTATTTCAAACACCTTTATGGCAATGGACTTTTGGTACCCAATTGATCACCTTGCTGAAACGTGGGACCTCATTTTCGCACTTATGTTTGTGAACATGTTCGATACCATTGGCACCTTAATCGGCGTATCTCGAAAAGCCAATCTACTTACTCCCGAAGGCAAGCTACCGAAAATTGGCTCAGCAATGACAGCCGATGCATCAGCGAGTATTGCTGGCGCATTAGTGGGTACATCTCCAGTAACTAGCTATGTGGAGTCCGCTACGGGCGTATCGGCGGGCGGCAGAACCGGGCTTACCGCAGTAGTGGTTTCTGTCTGCTTCTTACTCTCGCTATTTTTAACACCGCTAATGAAAGTTATCCCGCTAATGGCCACTACGCCAGCGCTATTGATGGTAGGTATTTTAATGATGGAATCGATTCGACAGGTTGATTTCGACGACTTAGGTGCGTTAGCCACTGCTTCTGTTGCACTTATCGCCATGCCGCTCACATTCAGCATTAGCGAAGGCATTGCCCTTGGTTTTATTACTTATGTTGGCATTAAGGTAGGTACGGGAAAATTTAAAGAAGTAACACCGCTCACTTATGCACTAGCGATTGTTTTCTTATTACGATACTTATTGGATTTAAAATAATTCAACGGCGCTTATTGGGTGCCTGTAAGTTAACGCTTTAGATACAAAAAAGGTGGCTTTCAACGCCACCTTTCTTATTAGACTAGGCAAGTGAAAAAGATATACGTTTACTTCAATCCATCGTAAGTGAAGGTAACGGCTTTATCACCCATAAATACGATTTTAACGTGCTTACTGTCTTCATTGCCCCATGTACATGCCATGGTACCCATTGTTTTTCCGCAGTTGTCAGCTGAACCCAGAATTGCTTCAACTTCGTCCTGAGACATACCCATATTAGGGGCTGTTAACCTTTTCTGTGCATTTTTGCAGCGTCTGTATGTCATCTAGACAAGGAGGATGTTTGAAGGTCTAGTGGGCCTAAATCGAAAACATTCAACGCAGTATAGATGACATACAGGCGCTGCCCGGAGGGGTCGTCATGGAAGCCTTTTAGACCAAAACTGCACAGAAAAGGATAACAGCCCCTTAGTTATCGTAGTTTTCTTTAGTCAGCTTTGAGCATGCTGTCAGCGCTAGCGCCCCAAGGGCAATAATGGCGAGTTTTGTTTTCATGGTTTTGTCCTTTATTAAGTGAAGGCGATAGCGCTCCATTTGTTTCACTTTCGTCTCTTCACTTTACTGTACTTCAAATATAGTAGGCGTACTGTAAACGCTACGTACGCGGCTTGTCACCACCATCTTTAGGATGAAGCTCCAACCAGTGACGGGCAATTTGCTCTCGTGTCGCTAGCCATACTTTATCATGAGACTTAACGTACTCGATAAAGCGCTTAAGTGCGGCGAGTCGAGCAGGCCGTCCTATTATGCGATTATGAAGGCCGATAGATAGCATCTTAGGCGCTTCTTCTCCTTCTTCATATAACACGTCAAACGCATCTTTTAAGTAGGTGAAAAACTGTTCCCCACTGTTGAAGCCCTGAGGCGTGGCAAAGCGCATATCATTGGTGTCTAATGTGTACGGCACCATCAATAACGGCTTGCTGTAATGGCAGTCGTAGTAAGGTAAGTCGTCAGCATATGAATCGGCGCAATATAAGATATCGTCGCGCTCTGCAATCAACTTCAGCGTATTCGGACTCGTTCTTCCTGTATACCAACCTACAGGTTTACTGCCCGTTAACTGCTCATGAAGAATAATCGCCTCATCAATTTGTTTACGCTCTTGCTCTTCGTCCATGTCTTGATAATGCACCCAGCGCATGGCGTGGCTGGCGATTTCCCAACCTGAATCCATCATGGCTTTTACGGCGTCAGGGTGTCGTTGCATAGCCATAGTGACGCCAAACACAGTAACGGGAATGTCGTATTTATTAAGCAAACGGTGTAAACGCCAAAACCCTGCACGACTACCGTATTCGTAAATAGACTCCATGCTGAGGTGGCGGTCTTTATACGCTTGTGCGCCGATAATTTCCGATAGGAATATTTCCGACGCCTCGTCACCATGAAGCACGCAATTTTCGCCACCTTCCTCGTAATTTAATACGAACTGAATCGCGATTTTTGCTTCGCCCGGCCACTTAGCGTGAGGTACATGTTGACCATAACCAATCAGATCACGAGGGTAAACAGACTCTGTCATGCTACACCTCGAAGTTTTCTGGCACAGATAACCCACAGCCACCGAGCACGAGTTTTACCACTTGTTTTGTAGCGTCTTCAAAATCTGATTTTGTCATCTTTTTACCGCGTAGACGGGTTATTTGCGCAGAGAAGTCAGCATAGTGCTGGGTACTAGCCCAAATAGTGTAAAGCAAGTATTCACCTTCAACAGGAGGCAGTTTGCCGGCCTTTACCCATGCATCAATAACCGCAAGTCGCCCCTTCATCCAAAGCGCATGCTCTTCATCAAAGTAGCCACTTAAGTTTTGTGCACCATTGATAATTTCCATCGCAAAGATCTTTGAGGCCATTGGATGCGTTCGCGACACTTCCATTTTCTCGGCGATATAATTGGCGAGTACCTCGGCTGGGTCGTCTTCTACTGTGGCTTTATCAAAACGTGAGTTCCACAGCGAGAGGGTTTCTTCTAGTACCGCTACGTAGAGCTCTTGTTTTGTTTTGAAATAATACAAAACGTTAGTCTTAGGAAGTCCTGCTTCATCAGCAATTTTTTGTACTGCTGTGCCTTTGAAGCCAAACTGTGCAAAACATTTTTCAGCGGCTTGGAGTATTTTTCTTCTGTTCATAGCGCCAACGCCAGCGTCAGCACTTTTTACCTTCATCATTATTATTAAAATTCCTTTGCAATCTACTTTGCAAGCGCACGGGCAGTATAAATGCTGCATGCCTTTTCGATAGGTTAGCATTTATTGCCGACGAGTTGCTATGCTCTTATAGATCATACATACCCTATGCAGGGAGTGTTAACCATACTAAAACACGAATTACGCGAATAGTTCAAAACCTTGCACGAATCTTGCCTTATTCTTTATTAACAAATCGACGTAGTGCTTAGCAAAAGAAAAATAGAAAGGTATCACTTCTTTTTTTCCAATCAAATTTGCGCAAAATCATGGCCTTTTAGAACTCGGCCTTTTTTTATAAGCAATAAATTGACCAAATGGTCTACTTTTATTGAAAAAATACAGCTATATTAATGAATACAAGAATGAATATAACAAGAAGGTGTGAGTATGATTCGCTTTCTAATAAATAACGATGTCGTTGAATTAAATGAAGCGCGGGCCGACCTCACCCTTCTACAATTTATTCGCGAACATCGCAAAAAAACAGGCACAAAAGAAGGCTGTGCAGCAGGAGACTGCGGTGCATGTACCGTAGTACTTGTGGAACCAGCCTCTTCAAATAGCTCTGCAGAACTTAATTATCGAACAGTGAATAGCTGCATCACGCTAATGAGTGCAGTTCATGGGAAGCAGCTTCTATTCGTTGAGCATTTAAACGATGGTAAACACTTACACCCCGTACAGCAGGCGTTAGTTGATCACCATGGTTCTCAGTGTGGCTTTTGCACGCCTGGGTTTATCATGTCGATGTTTGCCTTATACCACAGCAATACAAAACCAAATCGCGACGATGTGCTGCACGCTTTATCAGGCAACTTATGTCGCTGCACAGGCTACCGCCCTATTATCGATGCTACGATGGCGGTGTGCGAACAAACACCTGATGATCAATTCACTGCACGCCAAGCTGCCACCCTTTCTACATTGCTATCATTATCTGGTGAGAAACCCACTGGTACGGGAAATATCCATACGCCAACGTCTCGCGAAGAACTGAAGACTCTGATTCAAGCGCATCCAACTGCACAGCTAGTCGCTGGCAGCACGGATTTAAGCCTTCAGTTCACGCAACAGCTAAAAGATGTAGAAACGCTTATCAGTGTGACGCATATTGATGCACTAAAACAATGCACCAAAAGCGAGCATTCTCTTATTCTTGGTGCAGCTGTACCGCTAAATGATGCGGCACCTTTATTACTAAATGCATTTCCGCAAGTGGCTGAGCTTGTTACCCGATTTGCCTCGTTGCCTATCCGCAATCAGGCTACCATTGGCGGTAACGTGGCTAACGCTTCCCCAATTGGTGATATGCCGCCGTTATTACTCGCATTGAATGCCATACTGCATTTAGATAACGGCGAGAGCGTTCGTATGATCCCAATTAGCACATTCTTCACAGGCTATCGCGAGACCATGCTGGCGAAAGATGAATGGATAAGTGCAATAGAAATACCATTGAAACAGCCCAATCAAGTATTAGCTGCATATAAGATATCGAAACGATTTGAAGATGATATTTCTGCAGTATGCGCCGTATTTAATGTCACACTCGACAACGGCAAGGTAGAAGCCATTAGCAGTGGCTTTGGTGGTGTAGCAGCAGTTCCGTCAACCTGCAATGCGCTAGAAAACGTTTTGAAAGGTAAGCAGTTCGCTAGCAACGAATGTTTAACATTGGGCAAACAAGTCTTATTCGATGCATTTTCACCTATCGATGATGTGCGCGCTACAGCCCAATACCGTAAAACTGTTTTAGCTAACCTGTGGCATCGCTTCTGGTTAGAAAACCAAACAGCAAACCAAATTGAAACACGGGTGGTGCAGCATGCGTAAGTTAATTGATGCCCCTAATCCACTGCAACAAAACGACAAGCAAAGTGTCGTTCATGTATCTAAAAAGCACGAGAGCGCAACACGCCAAGTACAAGGCAGCGCCAACTATGTTGACGATGTTATTGAACCTCAAGGCACTCTTTATGCTGCCGTTGGTGTAAGCCAATGCGCAAAAGGTACGATTAACTCGATAAATCTTGACGCTGTTCGCCAAAGTGAAGGCGTTGTAGATGTGGTTACGATTGACGACGTGCCTGGCCATAAAGATATTGGTCCTGTGTTCGAAGGCGATCCGTTACTTGCTAATGGCGAAATCAAATTCTTCGGTCAGCCTGTATTTGCAGTGCTTGCCACTTCGGTAAACCTTGCCCGACAAGCTGCGCTAAAAGGGAAAGTAGAGGTGAGTGAAGCCAAACCTATACTTAGTGCCGAAGCTGCCCACCAGCAGCAAACGTTTGTGCGTCCCCTACATCGGTTTGGCCAACATACTGACCGCGTTGAAAGTACATTTGAAAAAGCGCTCCACCAAGCACATGGCACGCTCAGTATTGGTGGACAGGAACATATGTACTTAGAAGGACAAGTGAGCCTTGCGCTCCCTGATGAAGAAGATCGCATGAAAATCTATACGTCTAGTCAACATCCCAGTGAGGTACAAAAACTCGTTGCCGAAGTGCTCGATGTAAAATTGCACCGTGTAATGGTAGACATGCGACGTATGGGCGGCGGCTTTGGCGGAAAAGAAACGCAAGCCGCGCAATGGGCCTGTATAGCGGCTTTACTGGCATCGCGAAATCAATGTGCGGTTAAGCTTCGCTTACCACGCTTCACCGATATGCATGTTACTGGCAAACGTCACCCGTTCGAAAACGAGTTCGACGTGGCCTTTGACGAGACAGGTAAAATTGAAGCCACCCGCATGACAATTAATGGTATTTGTGGGCACTCGCCTGATTTATCTGACGCCATTGTCGATAGAGCCATGTTCCATGCGGACAACGGTTATTTCTTAGGTGATAGCGACATTGTTGGCCACAGATTGCAAACCAATATGGTATCGCACACCGCTTATCGAGGTTTTGGCGGACCGCAAGGTATGATTATGGCTGAAGCCATGATTGATAAAATTGCCCGTGCTATTGGCAGCGACCCCCTATCGGTAAGAAAACGTAATTTATACGGCCCCACGACAGGTAGTCTGACTCCCTATGGAATGAAGGTAGAGCACAACCTCTTACCCGATATGATTGCCGAGCTAGAAGAAACCGCTCAGTATTGGCAGCGCCGTGAAGCTATTGCAGCATTTAATCGCGAAAGCCCGGTGATTAAGAAAGGTTTAGCGCTAACGCCTGTCAAGTTTGGAATTTCATTTACCGCGAAGCATTTAAACCAAGCTGGCGCTTTAGTGCACATTTATACTGATGGTAGTATTCAGGTGAACCATGGTGGTACTGAAATGGGACAAGGGCTTCATACCAAAATAGGCCAAATTGCAGCCAATGAATTTGGACTAGATTTGGATATGATTGAAGTCACTGCAACACGCACTGACAAAGTACCTAACACTTCACCAACAGCAGCTTCAAGCGGCACTGACTTAAACGGAAAAGCCGTACAAAATGCGTGTATTACGCTAAAAGCCCGTTTGGCCGAGTGCTTTGCCAAAAGCTTAGGTCTAGAGGACCGCGCTGGCGACGTGCTATTCATTAATGAGCACGTGGTATTGGATGAGCACAAAATTACCTTTACCGAGCTTGTGCAGCAAGCGTATTTTGCTCGTGTATCTTTGTCTTCAAGCGGTTTCTACAAAACACCAAAATTACAGTATAACCGCGACACCGGTGAAGGCCGTCCGTTTTTCTATTTTGCCTATGGCGTCTCAATGAGCGAAGTCTCTGTCGACACACTTACCGGTGAATATACGGTAGATAAAGTTAACGTGCTCCACGATGTTGGCAACAGTCTCAACCCTGCCATTGATATTGGCCAAATAGAAGGCGCGTTTATTCAAGGTATGGGCTGGCTTACCACAGAAGACCTTAAATGGAATGAAGCGGGTAAGCTGATAAGTGAAAATATGGCGACCTATAAAATTCCGGCAATTGGCGATACGCCAAAAGAGTTTAATGTGAAGTTGTTTGGTAGAAAGAACGCTGAAGATAGCATTTACCACTCAAAAGCGGTTGGTGAGCCACCATTTATGCTGGCTATTTCAGTGTGGTGCGCCCTTAAAGACGCCATATCTAGCCTATCTGGTTACACAATTGACCCGCAACTAGATACACCAGCCACACCAGAACGCGTGTTAAATGCAGTAAGTGCTATGCAGCAGTCTTCCAGTCGAGGCGGTGTTTTATGACACTCACGGCAGCAAAGTCATCTCGCGCGCCCCAATCATTTCGTGCAACAAACTGGTATGAGGGAATAGCCGAATGCCAAGCGCGTAATGAAGGCTATGTGCTTGTGACTGTGGTTGGCACTGCAGGCTCTACACCTCGTGAACCCGGGAGTAAAATGGTGGTTACCGCGTCGCATAGTGTAGATACCATTGGCGGCGGGCATCTTGAGTTTGATGCCATTGCCCGCGCACGAGAGTACCTTGCCAAAGGCGAAGCATGCACTGAACTTCACAGCTACCCGTTAAGCAGTTCTTTAGGACAGTGCTGCGGTGGTGCGGTAAAGGTGCTATTTGACGTGTGTAACGTTCATCAGCAGCACATCGCCATTTTTGGTGCAGGCCATGTTGCAAAAGCACTGGTGCCTATTTTGGCTCAATTGCCTGTACGCATTTCGTGGATAGACAGTCGCGAGGAACTGTTTCCATCGTCTTTGCCAGCCAACGTGCACAAAGTCGTGGAAGAAGCACCAGAGAGCGAAGTTAGACACCTTGATGAGAACAGTTGGCTGATTATACTCACCCACGATCATCAATTGGACTATCGAATTACAGAGCAGGCGTTAAAGCAACCTTCGCTCCCCTTTGTTGGGTTAATTGGTTCAGACACCAAAGCAAAGCGCTTTATTACCAAGCTAACTCAGCGCGGGTTTGACGACAATGCGCTGACTAGGCTAGTTACCCCTATTGGCAATCGAGATATACCTGGCAAGCGCCCCATTGAAGTTGCTGTCTCTATATCTGCTCAAATTATTGAGCGTCTTCATATGAAAGAACCAGCGGGTTGCGCTGTTGGTAAATCAAGCGTTTCAGTGGAGTACGCCGAGAATAAGCGCCACAGACAGCAGACGCATCATTCCAATGAGAGACAACAAGTTTCGGCGCTTCAAAATAAAAAGGACACCACCAGTGACATTAAATGATGTAAATGTGCTAAGCACAGAAGAGGCTTCGTCGTGGTTTGAACAATGCTGCGCGTCGAAAACCTGGATTTACCAGATGGTGAAAGCACGCCCCTACAGCGATATCGATGCACTTACTAACCAAGCCACAAGCGCCTGGGCCAAATGCAGTGATGACGACTACCTTGAAGCTTTTACGGCACACCCCATGATTGGTGACGTTGATTCGTTGCGCAAAAAGTTTGCAAATACCAAAGCCATTGCTGCGGGCGAGCAGTCGGGTACAGCCAGCGCGTCCGAGGCCGTTTTACACCAGTTAAAGGAAGCCAATCACGCCTATTTAGACAAGCACGGGTTTATCTTTATTATTTGTGCCACCGGTCTTTCTGCGCAGACTATGTTAGAAGCATTACAAGCTAGGCTACCCAATACCACACAGCAAGAGATTACCAATGCTGCTGCAGAGCAAATAAAGATAACCCTATTGCGTATTAACAAAGCACTGGATTAACCCCCGTATTTTCAAAAATATGGTCAATACGCATTGAATAGTTTTTAAGGAAAATAGTATGAATACGCTTTCTAGCCACGTACTCGACACTACATTAGGTAAGCCAGCACAAGGCATTGCCCTTACACTTACACTACCTGACGGTAGCACCCTTTCGGGTGAAACGGATAATGATGGGCGTTTTAACAAGTGGGGCGTTGAAGACGGTTTTGCCGCAGGCGTTTATACCCTGCGCTTTCACTGCAAGCCTTACCTTGTAGAAACGCATGGCAAAAGTTTCTACCCACACATTGATATTACATTTGAACTTGATGAGAATGGCGGCCATTATCATGTGCCACTTCTTATCTCTCCATTCGGTTTCAGCAGCTACAGGGGCAGCTAACAAACATGCAGCTTTTTCGTGCAAGCATTGCGCACTTTCCTAACCAAACTACACAGTTCGATAATGACATCGCTATATTCAAAGACGGTGGTTTGTTAGTAGACAATAAAGAAATAAAGGACATTGGCACATTTGAAGAGATAGCAAAGCGCTACCCGGCTGCCAATGTGACAGATTTTTCAGGCAAGTGGATTTTGCCAGGTTTAATAGACAGCCACCTGCATTATCCGCAAACGCAGAGCATAGCCCATTATGGCGAGCAGCTGTTGAGCTGGCTTGAAAACTATACGTTTCCAACAGAAATGCAGTTTGCTGACAGTGAGCACGCCGAAACCATTGCTAACGTATTCTTAAGCCAATTGCTAAAGAACGGCACCACCACTGGTTTTGTTTTCACTACGGTTCATAAAGGTAGTAGCCAGGCGTTATTCAGCGCAGCTAGTGAAATCGATATGGCAATAGTGGCAGGTAAAGTATGCATGGACAGGAACTGCCCTAGTGCGCTTAATGACTGCGCCGACACAGCACAAGCTGACAGTGCAGAATTAATCGAAACCTGGCATAACAAGGGCCGCAACCGCTATGCGCTAACGCCCCGTTTTGCGCCAACCAGTACTGAAGCTCAGCTTGCTGCATTAGGGGAACTTGCCAAGCAGTATCCCGATGTTTTCATTCAAACACACTTGTCTGAGAACTTAGACGAGATTGCATGGGTGAAGAGTTTATTCCCTAAAGCGGACGGCTATTTAGATGTATATGACACCTACAACCTTGTGCGTGAACGTGCGGTGTTTGGCCATGGCATTCATCTTACGCCTAACGAATGGGCGCGCTTAGGCGAAAGCGGCGCTACGGTGGCCTTCTGCCCTACATCTAACCTGTTTTTAGGAAGTGGCCTTTTTGATATGACCGCAGCGCGTGCTAACAAGGTCCATGTGGCTATGGCCACCGATGTGGGTGCAGGCACTACGTTTAACATGTTTAAAACCTACGGCGATGCATACAAGGTTAGTCAATTGCGCAGCGAGCCCATCAGCCCGTTAGAAGGCTTTTATCTTATGACCCAAGGCGCGGCTGTAGCTCATGCGCTTGATCATGAAATAGGCAACTTAAACCCAGGCACCACCGCTGACTTTATCGTGGTTGAGCCTAGGTTTGACGAATTGACACAATTGAGAATAAAAGAAGACGCAGACTTTGACGATGTGTTTTTTGCCTTGAGTATTTTAGGTGATGACCGCGCTATCGACCAAACGTGGATAAGCGGCACCTGCCGCTATAAAAAAGAACATCATTAATAACAGGCTGCTGTAGGGCCTTTTGGCCCTAAATAAGGAGAACAATAATGCCGTGGCTAGATTGGATAAGTTTATTTGTACGTTGGTTCCACGTTGTAGCGGGTGTAGCGTGGATTGGCGCGTCATTTTACTTCATTTGGTTGGATAACAATCTACGCACGCCACCTAAATGGAAGCAGGACAAAGGTATCAAAGGCGACTTATGGGCTATTCACGGTGGCGGCTTTTATGAAGTCGCAAAATACGCCTATGGCCCAGAGAAAATGCCAGAAACACTGCACTGGTTTAAATGGGAAGCCTATACCACGTGGTTGTCGGGCTTCGCACTACTCATTATTGTTTATTACTTTGGTGCTAGCGCTTATCTTATCGACCCATCGGTAAACGCCATGTCACCGACCACGGCAATATCTTTAGGTTTAGGGTTAATCTTTGGCGGACTAGCCTTATACGAATTTGCGTGTCGTAGCCCATTGGCAAAATATCCACTCGCCTTTGGTATTGGATTAGTCGCGCTTGTTTGTATTGTCAGCTACCTGTCTACCCAGTGGTTTAGCGGTCGCGGTGCCTATATTCACGTTGGCGCACTTATTGGCACTATCATGGCAGGGAATGTCTTTTTCAACATCATGCCGAACCAGCGCAAAATGGTAGCAGCTGTAGCCAATAAGAAAGATATTGATCCTAATTGGGGGGCGAGCGCTAAACTGCGTTCGGTGCACAATAACTACTTTACGCTGCCACTGCTGTTTATCATGATTTCAAATCATTACCCCATGACGTATCAACACCCGCAAAATTGGCTGGTACTGATTGCGATAATGGCCGCTGCAGCTTGGATACGTCATTTCTTTAACTTGCGTCATGTGGGCACCACTAAACCTGGTATTTTAGTGTCTGGCGCAGTCGCCATGCTAGCAATCGCCCTATGGGTGTCATGGCCACAGTCGCCATCACATACATCGAATGAAGGACATGAAGATGTGAGCCTTGTCGATGAAGTAGGTAAAAAAGTAACGGCTAACAATGCAGTCGCTCAAGCGAGTTCTGAAGTAAGCAATGAGCGCGTAGTAAGCTTAATTACAACCCATTGTGTGGGTTGCCACTCGCGCACGCCAACCGACGATATCTTTAAAGTCGCGCCTTTAGGCGTAGTATTAGATACATGGGAAGATATTGAAAGGTTTGCGCCACAAGTGGTTCGAAGAACCACCGTGACCAAAGACATGCCATTTTTAAATAAGTCAAAAATGACAGACGAAGAGCGTCAGGAAATAGCGCGCTGGTTCGCTCAAAGACAAAAATAAAATGGCGAAAGCGATGTAGATATCGAGTCTCAGAAATAGCTATCTACATCGCTTTATCAATCGCGGTTAAAACTTGCTGATAACGCTTTTTTCCGTACATTACCTCGTCGGCCTTATCTAGCCACTCCTGCACAGTTTCAATGCCTTCGCTCCACTCAACCCAGCCTACGCTAAAACTGATAGGCACTAGCTTCTTACCATCTACATCGACTTCAAATTTGCAATCAGCAACACGGTTGAAAAAAGCTTCGGTCTCTTTTGCATCTGTTCCATACAATAAAATTACAAACTCATCTCCGCCAATACGTCCAAACCTATCACTATCACGAAGCAAACCACTCATTCTTTCAGAGAATTCAACAAGCGCCTTGTCTCCTACCTTATGACCGTATTTATCGTTAATTTCTTTGAATTTGTTTAAGTCTATATACACGAGCGTTGACGTTTGTTGGCCACGATCCATACGAGAAATTTCGTCACTTAACTGGCTAAATATCTCTCTCCTATTGGCAAGTCCAGTGAGCGAGTCGGTTTTCGACAGGTGCTCTAATTTAGTGACGGCGCTCATCAAAGCTTGTTGCTGCGTTTTCTCTCTTGTTATATCGTCGGCCGTACCTAAAATAAGCGACTGCATTTCACGGTCGTCAAATATCAAGCTTCCGCGATCGTGAAGGTACTTCACTTCGCCCTTCGAGTCGTATATACGATATTGAATATCCCAATTCTGCAAAGGGCGTTGACTGAACAGTTTTAACACCCGTGCTTTATCATCCTCATGTACATGATCAATAAAGCTCATAGGGTTACAGTAAAGTTCGTACTCGTTGCGACCGAATATGTTTGAATAGCCATCGTTAACGTATTGCAGTTTAGACAAGTCTGGCGTCGCCACCCATATAAACGTTCTATCAGAAAATGCGCTAACAATTTTGCTAAACAAGGCATCAATTTGAAAGAGCTCAGACTGTATGCGCTTCTTCTCGTCGATATCTTCCACAATAGAAATAAAATAGTCTGGGTTGCCGCGCTGATCTCTTACTAAAGACACTGTTAACTTCGCCCAAACTTGCTCCCCATCGCGTCTTACATATCGCTTTTCAATCGCATAGTCATCGATATCACCTGACATCAGGCGCTCTAAGTAACTTAGATCTTCATCAAGATAATCTGGCGCAGTTAACTCTTGAAAGGTTAACGTCGTTAGTTCTTCATCAGAATATCCTAAAAAATCACACAGTCGCTTATTCACACGTATAAAGCTTCCATCCACGCTTACGTGAGCGAGCCCAACAGGACAAAAGTGAAAAGTTTTTTCAAACATAGGGCATCGCCCCGTTCGGTAATTGCATTCCGTCGCCTCAAGAGGTGGCACTCAAAGGATAATGAGTACTTTTTATACTTTGGTATAAGTCATTATAGATTAACTTTTTTCATTCGCTAAAAAATGCATCTAAGAAAAAGGCTTAGATAGCGTCTAACTGCGGCATAGCGGTAAAAGGCATTTGATGGTGGAGATTGCTTTTCACCTGAAAAAAGTTGCTAGTCAGCTTTAAACGCTAACCATTACTCCTTTAGTTGCCTATGTTAGCGTTTTTTCTTAATAGGACAGTAAAATGATCGAGTTTTCAGTCGTAATCTATTCTCAACCAAACCAACAAGATGCACTTTTAGACGCACTGTTACCCTTGGTTAAATCAAGCCGAGAAGAAGTCGGCGCAGTGATGTATGACCTACATGCAAGTGAAGAGGGTGTGTTTGTTATTACGGAGAAATGGCAATCTCAGGATGCCCTTGATGCTCATGAAGCTACTGAACACTTTGTTGGTTTCCAAGAAAAAGCCGGAGAGCTTGTTGAAAAAGTACTTCGATTACCGCTAGTGTCGGTCTAGCTCTTTATAAAGCAAATGCGGTGAGATAAATGCTCACCGCTAGCGGTATTTAATCATTCGTGTGGTTTTCAGACCAAACTCTTAGCTGTTCAAGAATATCTAGCGCTGAGCGCCCAAACTCGGTGAGACTATAAGCAACCGCAATTGGACGAGAGTCGATAACGTTGCGGATCACCATACCGTTGTTTTCCAGCTCTTTAAGGCGCTGATCGACCATCTTCCGGCTGGCGCCGCCAAGCATTCTACACAAATCATTAAACCTAACAGGCTCATCTTTGAGATGATAAATAATAGAACCCGTCCACTTTCCACCAATTAGGCGCATTCCACGCTCTATAGCACAAGGTTCTGTGCACGTATTTAGAACGGTTTTTCTACCCTTAGCGTCTGTTTTTATTTCACTTTCCATCTATTTTCCTAAAAAAGCCACCTAGTTACTAAAAGTATACTAATTGTTTGTTTGAACAAGGTAACTAAAATAGACCACATAAGCAAGTTTGGCCTCTAGTATACCTTTAGTTAATTAGTCTAACTCCAATTCGAAAGGTTCATTCGGGCGTCTATGGAGTAAGCGGTTATTAAAGGGAGAGCCAACGCGGCCAGATTTTAATAATACCAATTAAAACAGGCAAAACAGACCGTTCAAACCAAGTACAGCGCCTTGGCGAGAGCATATTAAACATTAACTTCACGGTGACACAAACCATGATTGAATTTACGTTAAATGGAAAAAGAGTGCAGACAAATGCCGCATCAGATACGCCTCTCGTTTGGGTAATACGCGATGAATTTGGACTAAAAGGTACCAAGTTTGGGTGCGGTGTAGCGATGTGTGGCGCATGCACGGTACATATTGATGGTAACGCTATTCGCTCTTGCTCCTATCCCGTTTCGTTAGCTAAAGATAAGAACGTAAACACTATTGAAAGCTTCAACAACGCGCATCCGCTGCAATCTGCTTGGGTAGAAGAGCAGGTTCCTCAGTGTGGCTATTGCCAGTCTGGCCAAATCATGCAAGCAGCGACATTGCTAGATAGAAATCCAAACCCGAGCGACCAAGATATTGTTAATCACATGAGCACCAATTATTGCCGCTGTATGGCTTACGCGCGCATAAAAAAGGCGATTAAGCGCGCTGCAACGTCTTCTGTTCAATACTTTGATCCAACCGCTTCATCAGAAGGGGAAAACGCATGAGCATGAAAAATATCTCTCAAGAAAAGAAAGACATGATCAACTTATCTCGCCGGTCTTTTATGGTGGGATCAGTGAAAACGTCTTTATTCATGGCATTTGGTGCTGCCGCTATTCCATCCCTGCTGTCGGCGAAAGAAAGTATTGAAGCCAAACAGTTTTCTCCAAATATTTGGTTTGAAATGGATACAGATGGCAACGTTACCGTCAACATAGCCAAAGCTGAAATGGGTCAGCATATCGGCACGCCAATCGCTAGAATCTTGGCTGATGAGCTTGAGTGCGACTGGGAGAAAGTGTCTATAGTGCACGTTGATACAGACCCGAAATGGGGCTACATGGTAACAGGCGGCTCTTGGTCAATTTTCCATACTTACAAGCCAATGTCTCAGGCGGGCGCCGCTGGCCGCATGGTGTTAATTGATGCAGGTGCGAAGCTACTTGGCGTGCCTGCCGATAGTTGTAAGGCAGAAAAAGGCTTTGTTATCTCAGGTAACGAAAAAATTAGCTACGGTGATATCGTAGCGAATGGCAAAGTAGACAAAACATTCAGTGCAGATGAGCTTGCTGAATTGCCAATTAAACCGGGTAAAAAACGCCACCTTATCGGTGTTAACGCAGACTACAAAGCACTCGACATCCCGCCTAAAACTAACGGTACTGCGGTATACGGCATTGATGTGGAAGTGGAAAACATGCTTTATGCACGCCCCATTCTGCCTCCGACTCGTTATGGCAGTACAGTAACAAATGTCGACGACAGTAAGGCTAAGAGTCTACCGGGATATAAAGGTTATAAAGTGCTTACCGATCCGAGCGGTACCATCGAAGGCTGGGTCACTGTATTGGCTACAGACTACCCCACAGCGATTAAAGCCGTTGATATGGTGAAAGTCGGCTATAACGCCGGTAAAACCGCTAATGTTTCTGAAGCTGATATACAAAAAGAAGGCGAAAGAATTGTACGCGATCGTAAGGAAGGCACCGTTTTTGTAGACGAAGGAAATATAGAGCTGGCGCAAACACAAGCGGCACAAACCATTGAAGCTTTATACACCACAGCGACTGCCAATCATTTCCAGCTAGAACCACTTAACGCCATTGCTGAATTTAAAGGTGGTAAATGGCATATACATACGGGTAACCAGTGGCAGAGCCTAACACTTCCTACTGTAGCTAAAGCTGCAGAAGTGCCAGAAAGTGATGTGGTCCTTCACCAGTATTATCTTGGCGGTGGCTTTGGGCGACGCCTTTTTGGTGATTGGGTTGTTCCAGCTTTGCTTACAGCTAAAGCTGCTGGCCGGCCAGTCAAACTGGTGTTCATGCGCCCGGATGATACATTATTTGATCAACCCCGCTCTGCCTCTACTTCACTGTTTAATGCGTCGTTCGATGAAAATAATCAGTTTTTAGGCATGGAGCATGCGCTAGCGGCAGGCTGGCCAACACTAAAAATGGCACCAGGATTTCTAGCACCAGGAGTAAACGGTGAAGGGAAAGTCGATATGTTTTCGGCATCTGGTGCCGACCACTGGTACACCATGTCTCACCATCGCGCACGCGCGGTTAACAATAAGGTAGCGCAAGATACGTTTACGCCAGGTTGGCTGCGTTCGGTAGGTCAAGGTTGGATTGTATGGGGCTTAGAATCATTTATTGACGAAGTGGCAGTGAAAGCCAACAAAGACCCCGTCGACTTCAGACTTGCTATGTTAGATGGTAAAGGTAAACAAGGGGGCAAAGCGCCTGAAAGTGTCGGCGGTGCCACACGACTTGCCAATACGCTTGAAATTCTTAAGAAAAAGACTGCGAAAGTTAAACTTGGTGCTGATGAAGGCATTGGCTATAGCGTAAGTGCGGGTCAAGAACGCACTATGCCAGCTTGGCTCGCGACTGCAGCTCATGTTCACGTTAATAAGCGCACTGGAAAGATAACGGTTAAGAAGTTATGGGTTGTGTCTGATGCTGGTATTGTTATTCATCCAGATGGCGCGATGGCACAACTTGAAGGTTCACTGCTGTGGGGACTGAGCTTGGCACTGTTTGAACATAACGAAGTGAAAAACGGTCAGGTTTCAAAAACAAACTTACATACCTACCTTCCTCTACGTATGAACGATGTCCCAGAGATGGATATTGAACTTGTTGAAAGTGAGGAGTTCCCAGTAGGACTGGGTGAACCAGGCGTTATTGGTGTCGCGCCGGCTATCGGCAATGCCGTGTACCAAGCCATTGGTGTACGGCTACGTCATTTGCCCATGCTTGCTCAACACGTTACCGCAGCATTAAAAGCATAAGGGCAGTATGATGAAAATGATAACAGTCCTATTGATTGGTGCTCTCTCATCATTCGTCCTGAGTGGGTGTATTGCAAATAAAAATGACGATAGCGACCATAGTAATTTGACCGCTAGCGATTCAAAAGCAACTAACTCAACGCCTGCTTTTGAAGCTTATCAGCAAGATCCTAACCCAACGACAGCATTTAACTACTTGTTCGATGTAGCAACACATCCACGGTGTGTGAACTGTCATGGTGTTATTGAAGATGGCGCTCACCGACCGACAGTGGGCGACAACAGCGTCCCCCACCCTATGAACATTACCTCTGTGAATAACTTGAAAATGGCGGTGCAAGATGGAAAGTTTGTTCAGGTTGGCGAAACGCACCCCGTAAACTGCCGCGGATGTCACCAAGATGAAAATGCGCGTGAACCTGGCAGGCCACCTGGCGCAGCAAACGAGCTAATGCCAGGTTTTGTATGGCACATGCCGCCTCCTACCATGATAGTTGGCAGCGACATGACACCCTCAAAATTATGCAACAATTGGTTAAATCCCCGTTTGAACTCTTTTCTTGCTCAACGTGGGGGAAGAGATGACATGAAAACGTTCAAAAAAGAATTTGAACACCATGTCAGTGATGATCCATTAGTGAGATGGGCATGGAACCCCGGCCCAGGCAGAACACCTGCACCTGGGACACATGCACAGTTCGCTAAGGCAATGTCGGTTTGGATTAACGGCGGCGCACCTTGCCCGACAGAAAGTTAAGTTAAAAAAGTCTTTGCCAAAAATGAACAGCCCGCGTTTTAAGCGGGCTGTTCAACAAAAGAAGTAGGCATTGCTTGTTTAGGCGAGATTAGAAATGGTAGTGAGCGCTCAATACAAACGATTCTGAACCAGGGTTCGTGTCCCCTAGCCCGCCGTTAGAAATGTGGCCAATTTCAGCTTCTAGCGAAAATGATTCAGAGAAATTGTAGAGTCCGGAAAGTGATGAATAGAACTCAATGGTGTCGCCTAGATTTTCAGATTCATCAACAATGCCTGCGTGAAATGCAACGCGTACTGAAAAGGCATTGTATTTGTAGACATCTTTTGCCAAACCCGCTGCGAAGTAATGTTGGCCTTGGTCCGCATTAACCAGAAGTACGGTAGGTCGTAAACCGTAAAACGAGTCTAGCGGTTTATGGATGTAGGCAACGTGCAATGCGTAACGGTCTGCGTCATCAAACAAGTTCCATACCGCAGCCCCTGCTTTAAGCTCACTTCCTTGCGGCAGGGCTTGAGTAGAAAAAGAAACAAGGGGAGAAAGTAAAGATAATGCAAGTGCGAGTGTTTTTACTGGTGTTTTCATGTTTATACTGTTCTAAGCAAAAGTTAAAAATAGTGTTCCGTCGACACTTCTATTCGAAGCTGTTTTTATACGTGAGTACATAATGGTAATCAGGTTACTTTTTTCAACCTAATAAATATTGGTAACCTTATAACTTTGAGGAAAAACACATTCTTATTTGCTCTAAACGTACAGATTGAATTATTGAATAACCTAGGGTCTTTTGACCTTTGCTGTGTTTTTGCGCATTAAAAATCAACGGATCCTTATAGCTCAACGAGAGCTGGCTGTAGCACTGAGTAAAAATGTATGACTGACGAGAACAACATTGAAAGCAATGTAGAGAGCACCAAGAAAAGTAAGAAAGTACTGGTTCTCTTTGCCCACCCCGCGCAAACCCGTTCAGAAGTAAATGTGCCGCTTTTTCACGAAGCAAAAATGAATAAACACGTTACTGCTGTTGACTTGTATGCAGAGTATCCAGATTTCAATATTGATATTGAACGGGAGCAGCAGCGTTTAATCGACCACGATGTCGTTGTTTTTCTGTTTCCACTTTACTGGTATTCCACACCTTCAATCTTAAAAGAATGGCAAGATTTAGTGTTGGAATATGGTTTTGCCTATGGGCATGAAGGCACTGCACTTAAAGATAAATTATTTCTTTGCGCATTAAGTGCAGGCGGTAAGGAAGAAGCCTATGAGACTGATGGCTTTAATCATTACACCATCAGGCAACTACTCCAGCCTTTAGAGCAAATGGCTCAGATCACGCATATGACCTACATTGCTCCTTTTGCGATCTTTGGCTCTCGTACTGCGCAAGAAGAGCATCGCGTTGCTGAACATAGAGGTAAGTGGACAACCTTGCTAAACAAATTGACCACTAACACCCTGAATCTAGAAAAAGCAAAGCACATCGAGAATCTCGCAGACCTTTGTACGTCGCAAGGAGAGTAACGTGACTGGCTATTTCTTATATGCATTTATCTATCTGGTCGCCGCCGTAATTGCAGTGCCCATTGCGAAGCGTCTTGGATTAGGGTCTGTACTAGGCTATTTAATAGCAGGGCTAGTGATTGGCCCCATATTCGGCCTTGTTGGTGACGAAACTGTTGCCATTCAACATTTTGCTGAATTCGGCGTAGTCATGATGCTGTTTTTGGTTGGGCTAGAACTAGAGCCTCGCTCGCTGTGGGCGATGAAGTCAAAACTAATGGGATTGGGCGGCCTTCAGTTAGCGTTAACCACCGCCCTTATCACAGGCGTAGCCATATTGCTTGATCAGCCTTTTAGCATTGCCCTTACAATAGGCCTTATATTCGCCCTTTCTTCAACCGCCATTGTTTTACAAACGTTGCAAGAAAAAGGGCTGCAAAAAACGGAAGGAGGCAAAAGCGCTTTTTCTGTGCTGCTGTTTCAGGATATCGCGGTTATTCCCATGCTTGCGCTAATCCCCCTCCTTGCCATACCCGAACTGGTCGAAGCAGGAAATGCACATGGCGGCGATACAGGGTCACACGATAGCTTTAATTTAGTTGAAGGGCTTGCCCCTTGGGCTTCAGGTCTTGTGATCATTAGCTCAATTGCCTTTCTAACCATTGGAGGACACTACTTAAGTCGCCCCTTATTTAAGTTTGTTGCTGCATCGGGTTTACGGGAAATTTTTACCGCCACTGCGCTCATGCTCATTATAGGAATTGCAGCACTAATGGGACTTGTAGGTCTGTCTCCCGCCCTTGGTGCATTCTTGGCCGGTGTAGTTTTGGCAAACAGTGAATTCAGGCATGAACTTGAAGCTAATATCGAGCCGTTTAAAGGCTTATTGTTAGGCCTCTTTTTTATAACGGTAGGCGCAGGCATTAACTTTTCCGTTCTTAGTGAGAGCCCAATGCTGATAGCAGGGCTAACCGTAGCTGTTATGCTTGTGAAAGCCATTGTGCTTTTTATCATCGCCTTAATTTTTAAAATAAAAGGCACTAACAAATGGCTGTTCACACTAAGTCTTGCTCAGGCGGGTGAATTTGGCTTTGTGCTATTAAGTTTTGCCTCGCAAAACTATGTGCTGCCCAGCGACATTATTTCTGTTCTCTCGCTTGTTGTTGCCATTTCAATGTTCCTAACGCCAGGACTTTTTATTCTTTTCGACAAGGCCATCATTCCTCGCTACAAAAACGCGAAATCACAGCGAGCTGAAGATGAAATTGACGAGAAAGGCACAGTCGTTATTGCTGGAATTGGGCGCTTCGGACAAATCATTAACCGTCTTTTAGTGGCCAACGATGTAAATACCGTTGTGCTTGATATTCGCTCTGAGCAAATAGACCTTATCAGACGGATTGGCACCAAAGCCTATTTTGGCGATGCATCCAAACCAGACATTTTGCATACTGCTGGCGCCCATGAAGCATCGTTACTAGTTATTGCTATAGACGATAAAGAAACCGCTGCCGAAATGGTGAAATACGCCAAGCACGCATTTCCTAACATTAAAGTGCTTGCGCGTGCCTTTGACCGCGGTCATGGGTATCGCTTGCGCCAGTTGGGCGCAGATTTTGTGGTATCTGAAACGTACCACAGCGCTCTTGAGATGGGCGCAGAGGCACTTCGCTCGCTCAATATTCACCCTTTCCAAGTTGAACGGCAAAAAATGGCGTATAAAAATATTGAGGCTCAGCAAAACGATGTGCTGTATCACGCGTGGGCGGATGAGGCCAGCGGAGAACGAGTAGACAATAATTATCTGAAACTCTTTATTGAACTTGAGTCGCTAATCGAAAATGCGCTAAAAGCAGATTTACATGACAAGCATTCGAAAATGCGTGGCTGGACGCCACCACCGAAAGGCTATGCTGAAAACCTCGCGCCCGATGAGAAACCTGACTAGGGTGAATTGCGAACTAGCCGGCGGTATTTAGAGAGAGTAATTGTCTGATAGTGACCGGACACCCACGAATATTTATGGGCGGTAGCATACTATTGCCTTGTAAAAATAAACAAAAATCTGATCGAAAAGAGAAAAAAGCGCTATAACCTGTATGTATATCAAACTTGTCGTATATTGGCTTTTTATCTTTCACGTTCAGAAGTTAACACGCGCCTTGTACAAGATAACCCATTGCCTTATTGGGAATAAAAAGCGGTCTATTTAAATGGAGAGTTACCATGTTGTCTGAAAAAAGTCTCTTTCACAGCTTAGCCCTGCGCACTGTGATGGTATTTACTGCACTCGCTGGATTAAGTGCGTGTGAAGAAGCCCCCACGCCTCCCAAAGCAGTCTCATCAACACCGGTAACGCTTTATAAAGTGCAGCACTCAGACGAAACCATCGCTAAATTCCCGGGGCAAGTGGAAGCGGCTGAATATTCGAACCTTTCGTTTCGCATTGGCGGCAAACTCCAAGAACTCAAAGTAAAAGCTGGTGAAGAAGTTAAAGAGAACCAGCTTATCGCTAGACTTGATGATAGAGACGCGAAAGCACAGTTAGCCACCGCCCAGTCTCAGTTTGACGTGTCATCGGCTATGTTTGAACGTATGGAGGCTTCCGTTGAAAAAGGCGCGGTAAGCCGCTCTACTTTTGATGAAGCGAAAGCCAATTTTTTAGCCGCTAAAGCCAGTCTGACCAACGCACAGGACCAGCTAAGCTATACGGAGCTTCGCGCACCGTTTGCTGGGCTTATTGCGTCTGTTCCTGTTGAAAATTACCAAGTTATTGTACCGCAGCAAACCATTGCCGAGCTTCATATGCCGGGTGCAATCGACGTTACGTTTCAATTGCCAGAGCAAAAAATGCGTATGATTGATCGCTCACGAGCCCGTGAAAATCGAACATCTGAAATGGCATGGGTGAGCTTTTCAGGTATGCCAGACAAGCGTTACGCGGCCATGTATAAGGATCACGAAAGCACCACGCGACAAGGCGAGCTTAGCTATGAGGTAACAATTACTCTGCCAGAACCAGACGACATCAATGTTCTAGCGGGCATGAGCGCCACCGTATTACTTGATATGTCGAAACTCATTGAGTCTAACGCGAAGCTTTGGCTAGTGCCTTTTGGTGCGGTGGTTACTGACAATTCAGATCCAGACAAAGCGATTGTATGGCGTTTTAAGCCTAGTGATAGCGACGCGACGAAGGGCACCGTAGAAGCAGTAGAAGTGATGATTACGCGCGGTATTTCCAACGGTCTGTTAGTTGAAGGCCCGCTAAACGACGATGATAAAATCGTTGCTGCTGGAGCTCATCTTGTAAAAGAAGGCCAAGCTGTTACGGAGTGGACGAAAGAAGGGGGCCTATAAGCCATGGTCGAGTATTTTTTTCGTCAAAAAGTAATTAGCTGGATGGTCGCCATCATCTTGGGTGTTGGCGGCATTGTGACTTTTCTTGGCTTAGGTCAGCTAGAGTTTCCCGAATTCACCATTAGAAATGCTCTGGTTATTACTCAATACCCAGGGGCAACGCCTGAGCAAGTTGAGGAAGAAGTTACGCTGCAGCTTGAAAAGGCGATTCAGCGTATACCCAACGTAAAACGAATCAGCTCAGTAAACATGGTTGGGCTATCACAAATTACCGTTGAGCTTAAAAGCAGTGTCCAGGCTAAGGACCTAGAGCAATACTGGGACAACTTGCGCCGTAAAGTGGGCGATGCACAAGCATCACTGCCACCTGGCACCAGTACCTCTATTGTGAATGATGACTTTGGTGACGTTTTTGGCCTGCTGCTTACCCTTAAAAGCGAAGACTACTCCCTTAAGCAAATGGAAGACTTTGCAGATTTAATGCAGCGAGAGATTCAGCTTGTTGACGGTGTAAAAAAGGTGTCGATTGCTGGTACCGTCAATGAACAGATTATTGTGTCGTTAGATCACGATAAAATGAAAACTCTAAATGTTTCTGCAGAATCCATTGCAGGCCTTTTAACCGCGCAAAATGTAGTGGGCAACGCGGGTTCGATTAAGGTTCAGGGCAAGCGCCTGTCCATACAGCCCACTGGCGAATTTGATAACCTAGAAGCGTTAGGTCAGGTGGTGATTGGCTCACCTGCAAGCGGCCTTATTCGCTTAACAGATATTGCGACTATTGAGCGCAAGCTTAACGATACCCCTTCAATCCTTTATCACAGTTCTGGCACGCCGGCTCTGTCAATTGGTGTGTCGTTCGCGTCGGCGGTAAATGTAGTTGATGTAGGTAAACGACTTGATAGCAAAATTGCCGAGCTAGAGCAGCGTATGCCCCTAGGTATGACGCTGGATACCGTTTACAACCAGCCCACAGTGGTCGACGATTCTGTAACTGGCTTTCTTATCAACCTTGTTGAAGCCGTGGCCATCGTTATTTTCGTGCTGCTACTTTTCATGGGCTGGCGCAGCGGCGTTCTGATGGGGCTCATTCTTGTGCTTACCATTCTTGGCACTTTTATATTGATGTCGGTAAAAGGCATTGAGTTGCAAAAAATCTCTTTGGGTGCGCTTATTATTGCTCTTGGCATGTTGGTCGACAACGCCATCGTGGTAACCGAAGGCATGTTAATTGGTGTGAGAAAAGGACAAACCAAGCTTCAGGCGGCAAAAGACGTGGTGTCGCAAAATGGGTTACCGCTGCTTGGCGCGACTGTGATTGCCATCACCGCTTTTGCGCCAATTGGTCTATCGCCAGATGCCACAGGTGAATTCGTCGGCTCCCTCTTCTGGGTACTGTGCTTTTCGCTTTTCTTAAGTTGGATCACCGCACTTACCATTACCCCCTTCTTTTTCGACTTACTGTTTAAAACTGAAAAAGAGCGCGGTGCTAATGACGAAGATGACGACCCATATAAGGGCATTATTTTTACGGTATACAAGCGTGTGCTTACTGCTGCTATCAATCATCGTTACGTGACAATTGTACTGGTACTTGTTGCATTAGTAGGCAGCATGGCGTCAGGTAAATTCGTAAAAAATGCATTTTTCCCTGATTCATCCACACCGCTGTTTTTCGTCGATTTGTGGCTGCCTGAAGGTAGCGACATCTTAACCACCGAGCAGTCTATTCGCCGCTTAGAAGACAACGTGTTAGGTATGGAGAATATCGCCAACGTAACAAGCGTTATTGGCGGTGGAGCACAGCGTCTTACCCTCACCTATGCGCCAGAAGACAGATACGCCAGTTATGGTCAGCTTATCGTTGAAACTGATACGGTTGAGTCTCGTGATGCTCGTATGCGAGAAATTATCGAGTTGGTGCGAGAAGACTTTCCTAATGTGCAATACAAGGTAAAAGCACTTCAAGTAGGCCCTTCTGCAAAAGCGGCAATTGAAGCGAGAATCTACGGACCAGAGCCTGAAGTTTTACGTGAGATAAGCAGCGACATTGAAGCCATATTCCAAGCAGAGAAAACCATGGACAGCGTTCGCTTGTCGTGGAGCAACAAAGTCCCATTTGTTGAACCTGTGTTTCTGGAGGAACAAGCCAGACGTATCGGCGTAACGCGAGATGCCGTTCACACCGCGTTTTTACTGAACAATGAAGGTGAAACTGTGGGCCTTTACCGCGAAGGTAGCGATTTAATACCTATTGTCATGCGCAACGATCCAAACCAGCGCTATGACATAGATAACCTCGCCTCACTCAACGTATGGAGCCAAGAACAAGGTAAATATATAAGCATGGCTGATGTTATCAGCAATGTGGATGTATCGCTTGATAACCCTATCATCAAACGCCGCAACCGGGTGCGGATGCTGGCAGTATATGCAGAGCCCATGCCTTTATCCGGTGAGACGGCTGCGAGCGTGCAAGCTAAAGTTCGCCCTCTTGTAGAAGAGCTTAAACTGCCTGATGGCTACCACATTGAATGGGGCGGCGAATACGAGACATCAACAGACGCGCAAAGCGCCCTATTTGCAAGTATGCCTATTGGTATATTAGGTATGTTCATTATCACCGTTTTGCTGTTTGGCAAGCTTCGTCAGGCGTTAGCGATATGGGGCGTAATTCCGCTCACCACTATCGGAATTATTGGCGGCTTGGTGTTAGTTGGTGCACCCTTTACATTCATGGCGCTACTCGGCAGCTTAAGCCTTATTGGTATGGTGCTTAAAAACGGGATCGTATTAATGGAAGAAATAAACGTACAGGCAAAGGGTAACAGTGGCGCATTCGATGCCGTAGTAGCCGCGTCAGTATCTCGTGTACGTCCCGTTTCAATGGCAGCCATCACTACCATACTGGGTATGATCCCGCTGTTTTCTGATGCGTTCTTCGCGTCGATGGCCGTTGTTATTGTATTTGGTCTGACCGTTGCCACCGTACTTACACTGCTTATATTGCCTGTGCTGCACTGTACGTTCCACGGTATAAAGTCAGAATAAAAAGTACGCACAACAAATTCGATTAGTTGTGCGCTAGTTCGTGTAGGTAGCGCAAAAACGGTGCGAACCTAATATTGTTAACAGCCAGTATGAGGAGAGTCTACTCATGCTGGCTGCATACTATCGCTTAGCTGCAATCTAACCTCCCCAACAAAAACTACACCCAGCAGTTTACTTTTAACAAAATTAGTTTATTATGTGTAAACTACACTGTGCAGTATACTTTTTTTATTTAAGGTGAGAGCATGCCCGTTTTTAATCGCATACGCTTTCTTGTTGGAGTTTTACTTATGACATCTTTCTGTGGTTCTTCAAACACCCTTGCTGCAAGCGCGCCGCAACCTGAAAAATTCACTAATACTCATATTGAATATAAAACGACGTGGCGAGACATGTGGAAAGTCACCAAAGCGTATTTTCGTGACAATAGAGATGCTGCAACGCCAACGTTTGACATACCCGTGTCGGCACTTACCCTACAAATGCTTGACGCAGTTGCAGAAGACAGCGTGATAAAGCTGGGCCACTCTACTACCCTATTGAAACTTGCCGAGCGTTATATATTGATCGACCCGGTCTTTAGTGAGCGTGCTTCTCCCGTCCAATGGATGGGACCCAAGCGTTTCCACCAAGCGCCAATTTCACTGGAAGACTTGCCTAAATTAGATGCCGTTATCATAAGTCACGATCATTACGACCATTTAGATAAGGGCAGTATTGAAATACTAAAAAACAAAGTCGACGTGTTTATTACACCGCTAAAAGTAGGCAATCATTTACGTGACTGGGGTGTGGATGCAAATAAAGTTGTTGAGCTAAATTGGTGGCAAAGTACAAAAGTGAGCGACATTGAAATAGTGGCCACACCGTCTCAGCATTTCTCAGGACGAGGTTTATTTGATAGAGACGAAACTCTTTGGGCAAGTTGGGTTATCAAGTCTGCAAATACCAATATCTTTTACAGCGGTGACTCGGGCTATTTTGACGGATTTAAAGCCATTGGTGAAAAGTACGGTCCGTTTGATTTATCGATGATTGAAACCGGTGCGTACAACGAGCTATGGTCTGACATTCACATGCTGCCTGAAGAGAGCTTGCAAGCCCATATTGATATTCAAGCTAGTGTCATGATGCCCGTGCACAACAGTACCTTTGATTTAGCACTACATAATTGGAATGAGCCTTTAATAAAAATCACAGACCTTGCTGGTGCTAAGGGTGTTCCCACCAGTATTCCTATCTTTGGCGAAGTTGTTCCGGTTAAGGGTGCAGGCGAAGCTCCGAACAAAACGTGGTGGTTAGACGAAAGGTGAGTAGCTAATAAATAGCGCTTGCTTCATTATTCTGGGCCTTAATTGCTCGCTTAACTCTATGTTTTGCAGTACATTTATTATTCGCCGCTTAGGCACTATTGGCGGGTATAACAAAAGCCTCAATCAAAGTGATAGTACTCGATTTGGTTGAGGCGAATAATAAATTTCTCAGTTAAAGGAGCTAACTGCTAGCAATGAAGCTGTCTAGTCAAATTAATTTGGGCGTTTTTGCCCTTATGCTTTTAGCATTTACGGTGTTGTCGAGTATTGAGCTAAGCGAAATAAAATCTCGCACTTCAGTGTCAATCGAGCAAGAAGCTGAAGAAGCACGGCTGCGTTACGAAACAACCGTCTTACAAACCTCTGCCTTGTCTTCTCAGTCGAAGCAATCAGTGATTGATGCCTTGCTTCGTCAAATGGTATTGCAGCCGTTTTTATCCGCAGCCAAAGTCATTGATGTCGAAGGAAATGTGTTTGCGAAGTACGAGCGCTCGCCTAACACTATTGTTCCTAATTGGTACTTACAGCTGGACTCCGCACCTGCCGTTAACAAGAAAATTCCTTTTTCGAACAATGATGGTTATTTGTTAGTTACGTCAGACACGTCTTATATTTACACTGAAATCACCGCTATTCTCATCAAAAATGCTGTTATCTTTTGTGGGCTATTTTTCGCCCTCGCGCTATATATCGTCACGGTAACCAAATTTGCTAGGCGCCCCATTGCCAACACCATTAAGAAGCTTAATGAGATAAATAGCCACGACTTCACCCCCTCGCAGGTAAATGCGTTTACAACAGATTACCGCCAACTTACCAGCACAGTGAACACCTTAACCACGTCGTTAGCATCAAAATTTAATGACATTGCTCAGCAATCTGAGCGATTCAAAACAGAAGCCAATAAAGATACATTGACGAAGTTGTCGAACCGCAGTGCATTCGAGCGACACACTCGCGCGCTGTTGTCTGACACGTCTAATTTTCAGGAAAAAGAGCTTATTCTCATCAGGCTCGCTCAACTTACCACTATTAATACTAAGTTGGGCATGTTGGCTGGTGACAATTATGTAAAATCTATCGCGGACTTTCTTGTGCATGAGGCGAAGCACAATTGCAAAAGTGGCTTTGTATTTCGGTTATCAGGCGGAGATTTCGCCTTGATAAGTGAAATTATGGGGAGGGACGAACGGGATTTGATGTTAGAAAATATGTCGAAGCAGTTTGCAAACGCCACGCCACTTCGAGATGGAAGCAAAGCAACGTGGATGGGCGTAACACGTTTTTCTAGCCAAATGTCGTTACAGCAGGTAATGGAAAGTGCTGACAGTGCGTTGATGGCGGCAATGAAAACGCAAAAAGGATGGCAGTTTTCTTCAGAAGTGTCTCAGGTTCATAGCAATACGAAATGGCGTGAGCGCCTCAATTACATCGTGTCGCAGCAATATGCCGATATTCTCATTCAACCCGTGATGAATGTAGAGCGAAACGCACCAGCATATTACGAAACGTTCGCTCGATTTAAAGACAAAGACACCAATGATGTTATACCCATGGCACAACTTATCCCCGCATCGGAGCGATTGGACCTTATTCCTCAAGTCGACAAGTTGGTTGCAGGCATTGTGTTTAAAAAACTAACAGTAACGTCTCATCAGGTTGCTATAAATATTAGTAACGCCTCAATTGCCAACGGCGAGTTTAGACAATGGTTAATTGAAGAGCTTCGAACCCGGGAAACGCTATGCCCAAGACTTATTTTTGAAGTCGAAGATGCAGCGCTTATTCATCATCGAAAAGTAGCCGAAAACTTTTGCCGTCAACTCATACAACTGGGCTGTAGAATTACCATAGAACACTTTGGCGATAACTTTGCCTCGCTTGCGGGTTTAAGAGCAATTCAGCCTCAATTTGTTAAGCTTTCGGGACGGCTAACCCAGGGAATTCATACCAACAAAGATAATCAGTTATTTGTCTCTAGCCTTATCAATATTGCGAAAGGCCTTAATATCCATGTTATTGCGGAAATGGTAGAAAACGAGGCTGAGTCTGTTGCACTGAGCAAGCTAGACGTTGAACACCAACAAGGCTATTACTTTTCTAAACCCTCACTTTGGACAATGTACTAAGTGTAGGCTCGCTGGTCTGAGGCACTGAACGTCAGAATAAGTATTGACGCGTTAAGTGAGACCTCGCGCTTTATACGACTTAATTGTGCGTCGATTCAATGAAACGTTTAAGGCGGTGTTGTGAAAATCTCTTTCATATACACCTCCTTTTAACCGCATTTACTGTTCGTTAAGCAGCTTTATAATGGCGTCAGAGCTAATGGGTTTTGAATACAGAAAGCCTTGCACATATTCAACGTTAAGAGACTTACAGTAGTTCGATTGATTTTGAGTTTCCACGCCTTCAACAACAATGTTTAAATCGAGTTTGTGACCAACATTCACGATAGCCTCCATTAACGCGCTATCGTAGGCATTTTCCGGTGCACCTCTTAAAAATGAACGATCTATTTTTAAGTGGCTAACGGGAAACTGTTTTAAATAACTAAGCGAAGAATAACCCGTACCAAAGTCATCAATCGATATTTCAACGCCTTGGTCGCGTTGCGCTCTCAAATTCTCTAAAATCGTATTGTCAGACTTAATGAGCACATTCTCAGTAAGCTCTAACCCAATATCTTTAGGCAGTAAACCGTGCCGCTCTCGACACTCCCTTAGGCGTTCGAAATAAGCATTCTGCTCTAACTCTTTTCCTGAAACATTGATATCAACGCGAATATTAATGCCCTGCTCTTTCCATAACTGTGCCTGTTTGCACGCCTTTTCTAACACCCAATTTCCAATGTGAACAATTAACTCACTGCGCTCAGCAATGGGGATGAAGATATTGGGTGGAACAGCCCTATCCTCATCTTTAGGACGCCACCTTAACAGCGCTTCACACGATGCCACTTTTCCAGTGAGCAAATCGATTTGAGGTTGATACAAGAGTTCAAACTCATCGTTAACCAAAGACTCATGGAGATAAGCTGCGATACTTCGCTGTTGTCGAACTTTCTGACTTAAAGCGTGGGTAAAAAAATGAAAACGGTTTCGGCCTTCAGCTTTCGCCTGATACATTGCTACGTCTGCATTTTTCAGAAGATCATCAATCTCACTTCCGTCTTTAGGGTACATACTAATACCGATACTTGAAGTGATATGCACGTTTTCAGTGCTAAGTGCGAAGCTCTGCTTGAAACACTCAGTAAGTTTCTTAGCAATGTCAGCACTTTCATTTTCAGAAGTCACTTGTGTGGCGACAAAAACAAATTCGTCTCCACCAAACCGAGCCAGTAGGCCTTGTTCGCTTAGACAATCTGACAGCCGCTTAGAAACAGAGCGCAGTAATTCATCACCCCAGGTATGCCCAAGCGTGTCATTAACTTCTTTAAACATATCTAAGTCAATGAAAAACAAAGCGAAGCCAGACTCATTGCGCGATGCATCCTCAATAGACGACGTCAAAAACTGCTCTAACAGGCGTCGATTAGGCAACTCGGTTAACAAATCTGTGGATGCCATTCGCTCAAGTTCTTGCCTGATGTTGTGCTGCTCACTCAGGTCAATATCCACACAATACATTTCGGGTGAATCTGTGCCTTCTTTCAGCATGACGTGAGATGAGAAAACATGGATAGGCTCGCCACTTTTCTTCTCAAGCACGAGTTCGTCTGAAGGAATTGCCTCACCGTAATCTATCCATCGCTGATGTAGCTTTATCACTTCACTTTTCATGAACGAGGGAATGATGAGATCTTCAAGTTTTTGACCTAGTGCTTCGCACTCACGAAAGCCATACATGTCTTCACTTGATTTATTCCAGTAGATAACTTTTCGGTGCTTGTCATAACCTTGCACCGATACCTTTGGCAAGGCACTAATAAGCTGAAGGAACCGCCTTTCAGCCGAACCATGCTGTTCAAATAACGGGGGCTCTTGGTATTTCTGTAAGCTCATCGTACTCCCGCGAGTGCTAAATTGTTAGATAGCAAAGATATAAAAATGGCCACCATTCTTTTAGTGTAGTCCAAATCACACAGACCACCCGATATTAAAAAGTTAAATTACTCGTGAATATCGCTAAATAAAGAAAAGGGTACCAATGCGTGTTGCGCAGAACTTGGTTAAATAAAAGATGAAATTAAATCGTAAGATGGTGCGTCTACCCTGATTCGAACAGGGGACCTCTACCATGTCAAGGTAGCGCTCTAACCAACTGAGCTATAGACGCATAAAGAATTTTGTTGCACCTGATAGGTGGGCGAATGCCAAGCAACGGCGCGTATAATACTTAGCACAGACACTAGCTGCAAGTAAAACTTATCAAATGATGATTCAAGTGACTAATTTGACAGCAATTAGCCACTTTCTTCAACAATTGCGATTAACTTATATCATTTTAAATGGAAGCGGCTTGATAGCGTCTACTAAGGATCCGTCGTTAACAGCACGCATAAAATATTCACCCAACCTGTCGGTTTCTTTCAATACTGTTTGCCAATACTGGATGCGCGTTTTTGCATCGAGTACTTCAAAATCTTTCCTATCGGGGATTTTGCTATAAGGCAAATTAGCAACAAACGATGCCGAAGGCACAAGCATTACAACGTTATCGTAGCTTGAACGATGAGGCACTCTGCCCTTCAAGCCCTTGTCAAACCACCCTGGAATGGGCTTGTCATAAAAATGAGGGTATAACACTAAGCCATCATCTGGTCCGAAGGACAAATCGAAATGGTAGTCAATAATACCGCCATCTCTATACATTCCGGCTGGCGCCCCTTCAATATGCTGTACGCCCTCAATAACCACAGGAATAGAACCAGACGCTAGCAGCGCGGTATGAATATTTCCATGCGTTAATGCATGGTACTGAGTAGGCAATTGATACGGGTCGTTTATCGCAAACTCCGTACCCGGCGTTGAAAACACGTAGCGCTTATATAAACGAGAAAGGTGTCGTCGGTTCACTGTATTGGCCGCTGCACTCATTGCCAAGCCCGAAAGTTGCCTAAACTTACTTTCAAAACGAGTAGCACCTAAACATTTAGCAACGATCAGGTGCGCTTTAAAGCGGGAGTTAGACAGCACTTCTTGCTTACCTGCTTCATCCACCATTTCTTTCAGCAGGTCTTCAGCTTTAGCCGTAATTTCTCTAGGCGTTGGCTTATCACTGCTATAGGTCGTTGTTGAATAAGAAGAGGCTAGACGATTTATGGCTGCTAGGGGATCATTTTGAACAGCGCAAATGGTACGAAACGCACCTGCTGAAGAGCCAATCACGTGAATTTGATGCTTAACGTTGGCAAACCACTCAGGGAACAGTACGCGATCTAGACCAGCCAGAGAAAACCATTTCGGGCCGCCAGATGCCCCCAGAAAATAGCTAAATAACTCAGGCGTAAACCCGTTTTTCATTATGGATTCACGTGCTTTTTTACCTGCGTATATTTCTAAGGGTGCCACTCAATGTCCTCGCTGTGCGCTAAATAGAAGATCTGTATAAAGCGCTTGATAAATATTTAGGGGGTAGCAAGCCATGACTAATAAACCCAATAACTTCCCCATTTAATTAGTTTCGGGGGAATTTAACAGTTAAAGGCGCGAAAGTAACCTTTATAGCAATGCCCTCACATCTGCTCAGACCAGACTTTTCAACGACTTCACCCGAATCTTAAGGCGTTAGTGCATCTATCACTTTTACAAATATTCGATACTCATCTTCAGTGATATTTTCCAAACGCTTATTTTGCCAAGCCACAATTTTAGGCAACAGCGCCCGATAGATTCGTTCTCCTTCCACTGACAATGAAATTAATGTGGCCCGTTTATCTCGCTTGCTCACACGCTTAACGATAGCATCTCGCTTAACCAATCGCTCCAGCGCTCGCGAAACCTGCACTTTATCTAGTCGTGTTGCAATAGCGATTTCTTTTGCCGTTAGCAGTGATTTTGGCGAGCTTTCATTTCGACCGCCTAATGTGGCTAAGATTCGCCACTCTGGTTTAGTAAGTTTATATTCTGCATATTCTTTTGAGAGCGATTCACTTAAATCGCTCGCAAGCATGGCTACCTTGTAGGCAAGCATATCTTCTAACTGCATGTTTTAAGCCCTTATCACTGTATTACTCTTGCTCTATTTACTTCTGTGACCGCCTTAAGAGCCATGGTTGTTTTTCATTTACCTTAGGCGTTACTTATACCCCACAGTGTCGCTACCATCGGTCGAGCGTTCAGGCGCGCTCAACATTAACCCAGGTAACTTTCACAGCTAACATCGTGCATTAAAAACACACAATACGTGTAACCTTGTAATGGCCCTCACATGAAAGGTGTAAAGCTAGCGTACCAAATGACGTTGGCTCCATTCCCTCTACTCGCCCTTCGCCATTGATTTACATTTCATTTACCTCTAGCCTAAATCACATAGTTTCATTTGTAACTACTTTATTTAGCATTCATCTGTACAGCCACATCGATGGCCGCCTGTGGGAGGGTTTATGGATAATTTATCGTATTTAACGGGTTTTAATAACGAGCACGAGACAGAGGCGCTGCCGGGTGCCCTTCCTAAAGGCCAGTTCAGCCCACAAAAAGTGAATTATAAGCTTTACGCTGAACAGTTTAGCAGTACAGCATTTACTGCCCCACGAGCAGAAAACCGCCGCAGCTGGACATATCGTTTACGCCCTTCTATTGCTATGGGCGACTTTGAAAAAATTGATAACGGCCTGGTAAGAACAGCACCTGAGTCTGATGTCCATTGCCCTCCGAATGTACTCAGGTGGGACCCTGTACCCTTACCAGAAAAAGACGTTGATTTTGTAGACTCGCTTGTAACCATTGCCACTAACGGTGACGCTAAAGCCCAAGTAGGTATGGGCATTCACTGCTACAGTGCCAGTGCTAACATGCAAAATCGTGTTTTCTACTCATCAGACGGAGAAATGCTTATTGTCCCCCAGCTAGGTGACATGCTGATCACCACCGAGTTTGGAAAGCTCAACCTGTCTGTAGGTGAAATAGCCGTTATTCCTCGTGGCGTTCGATTTTCGGTTAACCCTAATAATGGGCCAATTCGCGGATATATATGCGAAAACTACGGTCATCCTTTTGTGCTGCCAGAGCGCGGCCCAGTAGGCGCGAATGGTTATGCGAACCAGCGTGATTTTTGCTATCCCACGGCTTGGTTTGAAGATAATGAGACGCCTCACACTTTGGTAAACAAGTTCTGTGGAAACTTGTTCGAAGCAAAACTCGATCACTCTCCCTTTGATGTGGTGGCTTGGGTAGGTAACTCTGCCCCTTATAAATATGATTTGTCCCGTTTCAACGTTATGAACACCGTAAGTTTTGACCACCCGGATCCATCGATATTTACCGTGCTTACCTCACCATCTGAGCTGGAAGGTACGGCGAACGTTGACTTCGTTATTTTCCCTCCAAGGTGGATGGTTGCTGAAAATACATTTCGCCCACCGTATTACCACAGAAACATTATGAGCGAGTTTATGGGGCTAATTGAGGGGATGTACGACGCCAAAGAACACGGTTTTGTGCCCGGCGGCATGAGCCTTCACAACTGTATGACTCCCCATGGCCCAGAAGCTGAAGTATTTGAAAAAGCCTCGAACGCCGAGCTTTCACCGCAGCGTTATGAAAACACGCTGGCGTTTATGTTTGAATCTCGCTATGCCATTGCGCCAACGGAGTTCGCTTTAAACAGTGATATTCGTCAACGAGATTATTTGGCGTGCTGGAAAGGCCTTAAAAAGTACTACGATGGTGAAAAATAAGCGCCCTGGGATTTGTAACGTTACACGTACCGATACCTAAACGAGCAATTGTACTGATTTTTGAACACTACCGACAAGCATCACCTTTGCTTAATAGTATTTATTTTCAACAAGTTAGGGGAAGTTAGCTTTCCCTAACTCAGCTTCTCATTCACGGGTGAAAACAAAACGTTACAGCTTTGCTTTCCATGCCCAAAATCCTTGAACTCGACACCTATTGCTTGCTTTTTCACTGCGCCCTTACAATCAGGTAACAATTATAAAATGTGATTTACGTTGAGGATGTATCGCTATGGCTGATTTGTTTGAAAACCCTATTGGTTTAGACGGGTTTGAATTTTTAGAGTTCACTGCGCCGAAAAAGGGCATGTTGGAACCCATTTTTGAAGCTATGGGCTTTACCCTTGTTGCTCGCCACAAATCAAAAGACGTGGAATTATGGCGTCAAGGCGACATCAATTTATTAAGTAACTACGAAAAGAAATGTCATGCAGCCTATTATGCCGAAGAACACGGTCCATCAGCGTGTGGTATGGCATTCCGCGTTAAAGATTCACAGCACGCATATAAAGAAGTGCTTGCCCGCGGTGCTCAGCCTATGGACACCCATACCGGTCCAATGGAACTGAAACTTCCTGCTATTAAAGGTATTGGCGGTGCGATGCTTTACCTTATAGACCGTTATGAAGGCGAAAATACCATTTACGACATCGACTTCAATTGGATTGAAGGCGTTGATCGCCATCCTGAAGGATGTGGCTTCCATACGCTCGATCACCTCACCCATAATGTGTACCGCGGCCGCATGAATTTCTGGGCAGGGTTCTACGAAAAGCTATTCAACTTTAAAGAAATTCGCTATTTCGATATTAAAGGTGAATACACGGGTCTATTATCGAAAGCAATGACGGCACCAGACGGTAAAATTCGCATACCGCTAAATGAAGAGGCGGTTGGCGGTGGTGGCCAAATTGAAGAGTTCTTAATGAAGTACAATGGTGAAGGTATTCAGCATATCGCTTTCGCTTGTGACGACCTAGTGGCGTGTTTAGATAAGCTTAAAGCGAAAGGTATGAAGTTTATGACGCCTCCACCAAACACTTACTACGATATGCTTGAAGAGCGTCTTCCTGGGCACGGCGAAAACGTAGATGAGCTACAAAAGCGCGGTATTCTATTAGACGGCACGACGGAAAATGGTGAGCCTCGCCTACTACTTCAGATATTTTCTGAAACCGTTTTCGGCCCAGTATTCTTTGAATTTATCCAACGCAAACAAGATGAAGGTTTCGGCGAGGGTAACTTCAAGGCACTATTTGAGTCAATTGAACGCGATCAGGTAAATCGCGGCGTGCTAAACAAGTAATTCGATAGCTAACACAATACTAGGGCAGCAAGTCTCATCACTTGCTGCCTTTTTCATAAAGCGCGCACGCAGCGCCGCTTGGGTCAATAATGACACAAAAGCTGTCTTTGCCGTGATGACGTATATCACCCGCCTGTTTTCCACCTTTGGAAGTAACTTCTTTCAACGCGGCATCTAGATTTTCTACGGTAAAGTAATTAATCCATCCGCTTGGGTACTGCGCGTTTACACCCCGCTTATGACAAATGCCGCCCACAGGTGTGCCGTCGGCCTTCATCATGACATAATCATTGTAGCCACCCATATCTATGGGTTCTTTCTTCCATCCAGTCACCGCTTCATAAAAGCTGACAAGTTCGTCTGCGTTTTCTACCGTAATATCGCACCATGAAGAATCTGACATTGTCTCTCCCTCTGTTCTTTTGTTTAGGGCTGTTGTTTTGTTAGGGCTCTATTTATGGTTGAGGCATTTTTTCTAGTCAGCGCTTTTGTTCTGATTAGAGATCAAATACCCAGTAAGCTACATAACTGATAAGCGCAATGCCCCATTGCTTCAATAACCAAAACCCAAGACTAAATTAACTACTAACAGTAGTACCTTACTGAATATTTGTTAACTAATAGATCATTTTAATGTACCGATGTTTTAAAGGTAAAAAGGCTAGAGTCTATTGACCTTTGCTGTACATCAAAGATCAACATGGCAAAAAGAGTTCGATCATTTGAATCTCGCGTTTTAGTAATACGCAAATTTCTGAAAAAAGCCATGGTTGTCAAGCTAAGAAATTGCAAAATTACAAAACATTTTTTATTTTAGTTGTAGACATGGCCTGTGGAAAATGCTTGTGAAATTGAGAATGTTATCCACTGAACATTGTTTGTACAGTTTATTTATTCTTTTAAATACATGCACTTACAACAAAGCCCCAAACTACTCAACAAACTTATCCACAGATTAAGTGGATAACACGTAGCACTTAATCACAGTTAGTGGTTTAATGTGAATATCTTCGAAGTTATCTTTTTTTCGGTTTCTCATGCCCAAACAAACACTTTTAGTCAGAGAATCTTTGTTTACCATTCACAGCTTGGATCCTGAAACCAATATCCCCGCATCTGTACTTAATAGCCCTCTTTTTTTCTTAGGTAAAACAGAAGATGAACTATCTATTGTTGTGCCTGACTCGGTAGACGTACCGTCACTAGATAGTGATGAAGGTTGGCGTGCACTTGAACTGTTAGGACCTTTGCACTTGTCCATGGTAGGGATCATGGCCCAAATTGGCCAAGTGTTAGCATCAGCAAAAGTGGCCATATTTGTGGTATCAACCTTCGACACTGACTTCTTTTTAGTAAAAGACAATAAACTAAAAGATGCCATTAGTGCGCTTAAGAAAGCTGGCTATTCGGTAAGTGAGGACGTTTAATACCGTGAATGCTAAGCAACTACAATACGCACCAGACAGTTTTACCAAGCAGTTTGTAACTTTAAGCCCATTTTCAGGGCAAGTGGTTTCACTCTCACACATTGACGATCCCTATTATAAAAGTGGCCTTTTGGGGCCTGGTGCAGCAATAAGCTCAACGTCAAATACTGTCGTATCGCCTTTCGCTGGAAAAGTATTAACTGTTTCCCCGCTAGATTACGCAATCGACATACAGTCTAGCGCGGGCCTTAAATGCAAGATTAAATATGGTGGCGATACTAGTCATTTGCATGGCGCACAATTCGCCTGTTCTTTGAAGCGGGGCGATGAAATAAGACTTAAACAAGTACTTTTTACCGTGAATGCTGCATGGCTAAAGCAGCGCGGTGTTAGCAATACCTGTTCAATGACGTTGCTTAATGCAAATGCGCTTATAGGCGTAGTGCCTACGCATCAAAAGTTTGTCGAAGCGGGCGAAGATACGTTGTTGACACTTTACCTCTAAGGCCTGTTGACCTAATTGTAAAACCGGCTTTCAGTCCTGAATGATTTACTATTAAAAATCATCGCAAGTGAGTTTATCAACGTATCAACAGCTTGTATGATGGAGCACATTGAAAAACAAAAATGTACAGGCGCACTGTTTTCGGGCTATTGCGGTTTTCTATTTTCTCTAGCTCTTCGAAACAGCGCCACATAATGGCACTGTTCTAACCAGCGTCTTTCATTGCAAACAACAAAGTAGTACGGAATAAATCACCATGAGCACAATCCTTTATGGGATCCCAAACTGTGACACCATTAAAAAAGCAAAAAAATGGTTAGCAGACAACGATATCGCTTTCACATTTCACGATTACCGCAAGGACGGGATAGATAACGACTTTCTTGTACGCGCCGAGTCTGAGCTTGGCTGGGAAGCAATGCTCAACAAACGCGGCACGACCTTTCGCCAGCTAGAAGAGCAAGAGAAAGCGAATCTAGATAAAGATAAAGCACTGGCCCTGCTAGAGCTTCATCCTGCCATGGTTAAACGCCCTATCCTTGTTCATGACAACGCGTTTTATATTGGCTTCAAACCCGCGCAGTATGAGGAAATATTTTGTTAAACGACTCTGTTATTGAAATTGCGAAAGAATTAATTAACCGCCGTTCTGTAACGCCAGAAGACGCAGGTTGCCAAGAAGCCATGGGCGAGTTTTTAGGTGCTTTAGGGTTTAATAACGAAACCATGGTATTTGAAGACACGACGAACCTTTGGTCTCGCAGAGGTAAAGAAGGCCCGGTATTTTGTTTCGCAGGCCACACTGATGTAGTGCCTAGTGGCCCTGAGTCAGCATGGAAAACACCGCCATTTACCGCGACAGAAGTTGACGGTTATCTGCATGGGCGCGGCGCAGCTGACATGAAAGGCAGTCTTGCCGCTATGCTAGTTGCCACCCGCGAGTTTGTGAACAAATACCCTGATCACAAGGGAAGTATTGCGTACCTTATTACTAGCGACGAAGAAGGCCCTTTTATAAACGGTACCACCCGCGTTATTGATACCCTTGAAGCCCGCAACGAAAAAATTGATTGGTGTATTGTTGGCGAACCCTCTTCAACCGATGAAGTAGGCGATATTGTTAAGAATGGCCGTAGAGGTTCATTAACGGGTGATTTAATAGTAAAAGGTATCCAAGGCCATGTCGCCTACCCTCATTTAGCTAAAAACCCTGTTCATAGTGCAATGGCGGCCCTTGACGAGCTAGCTAAATCTCATTGGGATAACGGTAACGACTTTTTCCCTCCCACCAGCTTCCAGATATCAAACATTCACGCGGGTACAGGTGCGGGCAATGTTATCCCGGGCGAGATGCACGTTTGCTTCAACTTCCGTTTTTCAACGGAAGTAACCGACCAAATTCTCATTGAGAGAGTCACGGCAATTTTGGAAGCCCATGAACTGGAGTACGAGATTAAATGGACGTTTAACGGTCAACCCTTTTTGACCGATACGGGTGCCCTGTTAGAAGCCACTCAAGGTGCAATAGCGGCAGTTAAAGGAACACCTACCGTGCTGTCTACTGCTGGCGGTACATCAGATGGTCGCTTTATCGCGCCAACAGGTGCACAAGTGATAGAGCTAGGCCCGGTGAATGCCACTATTCACAAAATTGACGAGTGCGTGAAAATGTCTGACCTTGAACAGCTTGCTGATATGTACTTCGGTATCTTAGAACGCTTGCTGGCTAAATAGCCGCAATTGATGGTTATGAATCAAGTGCCAGAAAAAGCGTGGTTGGGCCAGCACAACGACTATCTCGTTGATGCTGGCAACGGCCATAGACTGCATCGCGACGTGATATCGCCGTTTCTTGCCATGCAAGATGCTGCGCAAAAAGACGGTATAGACTTACAGTTGGTCAGTAGCTTTCGTGATTTTGACAGACAAACTGCCATTTTTAACCGCAAATGGGCAGGTCAAGCACAGCTTCTTGATACCAACGGTGAGGAACTGCCATTCGAGGCACTAAGCGATAATGAAAAGCTTCATGCTATTTTGACATGGTCAGCACTTCCTGGCGGCAGTCGCCACCACTGGGGCACTGACATCGACGTGTACGACAGAGCTGCCGTGCATAACTGGGGGGGTAAGTTTAATCTTGTCGAAAGCGAATATCTGCCTGACGGACCGTGCCATGCTCTTTCATGTTGGCTAGCTGACAATATGGAACAGTTTGGCTTTTATCGTCCTTTTTCGGTTAATACGGGTGGCGTCGCAGTAGAGCCATGGCATTTAAGCTTTCGAAACACAGCGTGTGTTTTCGAAAATGCCAGGCATTTAGATGGCTTTACAAAAGCCATAGAACAAAGCGATATAGAAGGTAAAACATGTATTTTGCCACAGCTACCTAGCTTGTATAATCGCTACGTATTGAACAAAGGGCTGTAGCCTACGGAATTTTTATGAGTACTACCTGGGTCATCATCATTATTGTTTTAGTATTGGGCGTTGTGATTGGGAATATCACGCTGCTTAAATACAGTGCTAGATTTAAATTTCCGACACCTTCTAATCCTTATGATGAAAGTGACGACGATTCAAACAAGGGCAGTGAAAGCGCGAGTACATCCCCTAAAGACCAAGATAAAAACAGCAACACCCCAATGAAATAACCCTATTCTGATAGAGTCTGTCGCGGCATTTTAATCGAAGCCCTGAGTAGAGCTTTTATAATTAGAATCTTTTACCCATTGTTGGCACTTCAGTATTAGGGCTCTCAATTATTCATTCACAAATCACTTTTCACATTTAAACACACTCTAAGAGGTTCTAGACGTGTCTAAAAAACAATCCTTACTGGGCAATATCGGCGTACAAGTTGTCATTGCCATGATTATTGGCACCGCTGTTGGCGCCTTTATGGGTGAAAGCGCCGAAATGTTCGCACCACTGGGCGCCATTTTTATCAATTTAATTAAAATGCTGGTCATTCCACTGGTGGCAGTGGCCCTTATCTCTGGCGCTGCGGGGCTTGGCAACAGCACTAATGCAGGAAAAGTGGGACTAACTACCCTTGCTTATTTTGCTTTAACGTCAGCACTTGCCGTAACACTGGCCCTCATTATGGGTGAAGTGTTTAAGCCAGGAATAGGTATCGACGTTTCTGCGGTAGAAGGTATGTTCTCTGGTGAATACGCTTCTAAAGGTGAGCTACCTTCGTTTTGGGCTACCGTTACGGGTATGATCCCCACCAACGTATTTGCGTCGTTAACCAACGCGAACATTCTTCAAATTTTGGTGTTTTGTTTGTTCTTTGGCCTCGCCCTTTCTAAACAGCCTAAAAAGAACCGCGAGCCTATTTTAAATGGCGTGAACACTATCGTTGATGCCATGGTGTGGATGATCAACTGTGTGATGAAAATCGCGCCTATCGGCGTATTTGGTTTAATGGCTGAGGCAGTAGGAACATTTGGTTTTGCCGCGCTCATGGTGGTATTCAAACTCTTCTTGGTGTTTACTGCGGCGATTTTAGTATTTGGTTTTGTGGTTTACCCGCTTTTGGTACAGCTATTTACAAAAACGTCGGCTAAATCATTTCTCGTGGCTATGAAAAAGCCTCAGGCGGTAGCTCTTTCAACCGCGTCATCCATGGCGACACTGCCGGTTACTATGAATACAGTAGAGAATGAGCTAGGTGTAAGAAACGCAACGGCATCTTTCGTACTGCCGTTAGGCGCCACCATCAACATGAGCGGAAATGCCATTTATTATGGCTTGGTAGCGGTGTTTTTTGCGCAGCTTTTCAATATAGATTTATCAATGGGTGCATATGTTGCCATTATCCTAACGTCTACCCTTGGCGCGGTTGGTCAAGCGGGCGTTCCTGGGCCATCATTCTTGGTCGTTGCAGTGTTGCTTGCTGCCGGCATTCCCATTGAAGGTTTACCCCTGCTATTTGCCTTGGACAGAATTTTCGACATGATCCGCACTGCGCTAAATATTACGGGTGATGCAGCATGCGCAGTGATCGTAGATACGATTGCCATTGATGCTGATGCTGTTGAAGAGCAGGTAATAGAAAATACGGCCAATTAAAGCTGCGCTTTACAGCAAACGAAAAAGGTGGCCTTTGCCACCTTTTTAGTCTTGTTAGCAACGCGAACAACACGCTACTGTGGTTGTGTAGCGCCTTTGTTTTTCACATACTTTTCAAGCCACTGATCTTGTTCCCAAAGCGTGTGTAAAACACTTTCCTTGGCACGATATCCATGACTCTCCTTAGGCAACATAACTAAACGTGTCACCGCACCTAAGCCTTTGAGCGCGTTAAAATAACGCTCACTTTGCATCGGGTATGTACCGGAATTATTATCAGCCTCACCATGAATAAGTAAAAGCGGGGTTTTCATTTTTTCAGCATGCATAAATGGCGACATGGTGTAATACACCTCTGGTGCATCCCAGTAATGGCGCTCCTCCGACTGAAAACCAAATGGTGTGAGTGTGCGGTTGTAAGCACCAGAACGTGCAATTCCTGCGGCAAATAAGTCAGAGTGCGACAACAGGTTTGCCACCATAAACGCACCATAACTATGCCCGCCCACTGCAACACGCGCTGGGTCAATAATTCCTTTTTGGTCAAGTGCATCTATCGCCGCTTTTGCATTAGCAACGAGCTGAGGCCTAAAGGTATCATTTGGCTCTTCATCACCCTCTCCTACGATAGGGAATGAAGCATCGTCCAATACAACGTAGCCCTTGGTAACCCAATAAATAGGTGAACCGTACCACGGGTAAATGAATCGATTGGGGTTTTGCGTGTTTTGACCCGCGCTTGACTTGTCCTTAAATTCTTCTGGATAAGCCCATAAGATCATAGGGTAGCGCTTGCCTTGCTCATAGTCTGTTGGCAAATACAAAGTGCCCGTTAAGTCCAATCCATCTTTACGCTTGTACGTAATCACTTCTTTTTTTACGTTTTGAATGCTTTCAAACGGGTTTTCAAAGTGTGTTAATTGCGTCAACGTATTGTTTTTTAAATTGCGGAAATAGTAATTAGGGTAGTCACGCTTAGACTCAATTCTTACCAACAAGCGATCGTTTTTAATATTGAAATCACGCAAGTCCTCAAATTTGTCTGTGTACGCGCTTTTATATACACGCGATGTTTCAAGGGTTTCTAAATCTAACTTATCCAAGAATGGAAACTGTCCTTCAGGTGTAAACCCATCCCCTAACAAAAACGCATTATTTCCTTCTACTGCTAGCACATCTTTAAAATATCCATTTTTACGGGTAACAAAGTTGCCAGGGTCGCTGTATTTATCTTGATAGCTTCGATTTGAAATAATTTGCGCAGACTGACTTTGGTCTGGGCTAAACAAGTACGTTTTAATATTGCGCGTATTCCACCAATAATCCATGGCGATGGCAACGCTATCGTTATTCCAAATGAAGCGGTAGAACCTGTCTTCTGTTTTAAGAATTTGCTCTGCTTCACCGTTAAACGGTGCTTCCAGCTGCATAAGTTTATCGCGGTGCGTCACCTCGACTTCTGGGTCGCCCCCATCAAGCGCTTCGGCATACACAATCGTGTTGGGTTTGTCGTTGCGCCATTGAACATCGCGAGGCCCCGTTCGAACAGCCATAAAACCTTGTGGTAGGTCTTCAATAAGCGGAACGTCTACGAGCGTTTTTACTAGCTTGCCTTTTTTATCGTATAAGTTAATGCTGTGCCCAAAGCGCTGATAGGTCACTAAATAAGAAAATGGCGCTTTATATTCCTCGACCATCACATAGTCGCCGGCGGGAGAAACGCTAACATCGCCATACATACCTGATGCAAGCCAAGGTGAAGCCTTGCCTTTTAGTGGAACCTTATAAATTTCAGACCGCGCTAGTTGCTCAAAATTAAACTCGTCGTTTTTGTTTTTGAGTAAGTCTTGGTAGGTGCGGTTTTGTGCTTTTTTGCCGTCACTTACTGAAATCGTTGGGCCGCTTGGCACGGCAACACTGGTATCGATTAACGCTTTTCTGTCTTTCGGTACGACTTTAGCCAAAAGAGAACGACTATCCGCATTCCAGTTCAACGTATCGCTCATATTTGCATTGATAGGTTTGTCAAAGACCTTTCTGGCGGTTGCTGCTTCAATATCAAGCACCCAAAGTTCAACGCCCTTCTTCGCTGTATGAGTAAATGCCATGTAGCGCTGGTTAGGGGACCAAGTAAAATTGGTTAACCGAGGCGCTTCTGGCATACCTTTAATAGTAAGGCTATCATTACTACCTACCCGCTGAACCTGAAGATTGTTGTAATACGTTACGCGGCTTCCAATGTTAGTAGTAGGGTCAATTCTTAGCCCTGCTAAACGAAGCTCTTCTTTCGATAAGTCTTCTATCGACTTATAGTTGTCGCGAAACAACAGCACTATATTCTGTTGTGCATCGTCTACCAGTGTCGCTGGAGCTAGCGTAACGTCAACCAAATCGAGAATTTCTTTAGACGGCTTTTGATATTTCAGTGCGTCCTGCGCAAATAGCTGACAGGAGCATGCGGCGAGTAGGACAAACATCCATTTTCTTAGCATTACATTTCCTTAGTTTGAACTTTTGAGGATAAATAGGAACGAAAAAGCGAGGTATTGCCGTCGTTAAGAACAACTGGCGAAAACCTCGCTTTGATCAAGTAGGTAATTGCATACTTTGAGGTGTGCGAGCTTTTTGATTTTATAAAGGGGTTGTTTTCACTGCGGTACCGCTAATGCTCACCATAAGCATACTGCCTTTATCGCCAATCACTTGATAGTCTAAGTCGATGCCAACCACAGCATTTGCGCCCACACTTCTCGCCTCGTGCTCAAGCTCAGTAAACGCTAACTTTCGTGCAGTGGTTAGCTCTTCTTCATATGAACCTGAGCGACCACCCACGATGTCGCGAATAGAAGCGAAAAGATCTTTAAATACGTTTGCGCCCATCACGGCCTCGCCCACAACAATACCGTAATAAGCTTCAATTTTATGCCCTTCAAGCGTTGGGGTAGTTGAAACAATCATGCGTAACTCCTTTTAATGTGAACTGTTTATTCTGCGCTATTTAGGACAAACGTCCTTTAGCTGTTATCTTTAAACCACTGCTGAATAGACTTAACAAGCGCCTGTGCATTGTTGGAATCATAAGCCACAGTGGGCTGGTTGCCCCACACCGGTTTTGGCCACGCACAATCATTTTCAAAACGTGCGACGTGATGAACATGAAGCTGCCTTACCACATTGCCTAGTGCTGCCACATTAAGTTTAAGCGGTGAAAACAAGGCCTGCATGGCTTTTGATGCCAATGCAGACTCTTTAAGTAAAGTAATCTGCTCTTCTTCTGACAAATCGATAATTTCCGCAATATCATTTCTCATTGGCACTAAAATGAGCCAAGGAAACTGACTATCATTCATCAACAGTACACGACACAGCGAAAGATCACAGACAAAAAATGTATCATTGTGTAAACGGCTATCAAGTTTAAACATCTAGCTTATCCAACGTAGTAGGCACAACGGTTAACAAGGCGCGTTGCCCAATGGCCACTTTTGCATTCGGAAAAACAATGGCTTCGCCGTCCTGCTCTGCTATGTACTCTTTACCCGGTTCAGAAGCCAATACCGTACCTTTAGGGTAGTCAGTAAAGTTGGGCGTATCGTCATCGAAATGAAGCGTAAACTGTTCTTCGTTTCGGTTTATAACTTGGTTCACGCGATAAATATCAAGGTCATCCATATCAACCGTAGGCGCGTACTCGGTTTGAGTAATTAGCTGCGTTATCGCTTGTTTCGCATCTTCAAATCGACGCATATCGTTTTGCCCAAATGGACGCACTTTGCCGAGTTCAACCGTAAACGCGTGCGCGTTGTATTGATATGACGAGAAATAGCTAAAGGTGGTTGTCGAACTTTCCGACAGCAATATGGTTTTCACACCACACGCTGCGAGAAATGCCAGCTGGCCTTTGCTGTGTATTCTGTCATGAAGATAAGGATATACCGCAAACTTTTCATTTTTTGAGGCGCGAATTGCGGTGTGTAGGTCGTAGTGATATCGGGTGCCCTCACCCGCTTCGAAGAAAGACGCCACAGCGCCTTCAAGCTGTTTAGCACGAACGCGCTCTTCGTTCACTAAACCTTCGCCTTTCGAGTGTGCTCCGCTAAACAAGCGGTTCATGTTCTCTTCAACGAAACGCTCTGCAATATCCATCGCGGGCAGGTTGCCAAATAAGAACAAAACATCATGTGCCAGCGTTATGTTCCCTGTAAGGATCCCCTTAACCAAATCATCACAGATTTCGATAGGTGCGGTTTCATTACCGTGAACACCACACGATAAAACAATGCGTTTATTAGGCTTAGAGGTTGGCTGCACTGAAAAACTAATAATGCCAGGTGCGGTAATATCGACGAGTGTACCATTAGCTAATGTAAATTGATGAGAGCGTTCAAATAATGCGGAATTACGGCGAGAAAGTGTTAAAAATTGGCCGCTTTCGATAAGTTCTTGCATAAGTGTGAGCTTTGTCTACGTTGTCTAATCTCGAATGCTTCCAGTGTACCCAGACAGGCCTTCAAAATCACGTTATCTCACTGTTTAATTCCCAGTAGCTGTAAGCATTGAACAACGCAACTACAGTTTGCCGCTCTTTCAGATACTACGCTTGAGCGCGTCTAGGCGAGTTGCCGATAATTATCTCTTGTTGGGTAAGCTGTACGAAATCATCGAATGGAATGGCGCGAGAGAACAGGTATCCCTGCCCTTGTGTAACCCCTATTTCTCTGAGTATGTGAAGCTGCTCTACGGTTTCTATGCCCTCGGCGACTACACAGCACTCTTTTGCATGCCCTATCACTTTCGCCGCTTCGATAATGGCGCGATTAACAGGGTGAGCTTCAAGTTCCATCACAAAGGACTTATCGATTTTCAGCGCATCCAAATCCAGATCTCGAATATAAGCAAGATTTGAATACCCTTTACCAAAATCATCTACAGAAATAGATACGCCTAAGCTTCGCAGCTCATCTAACTGCTTTTTCACCATTAATGAATTAGACAGTGCCACGTCCTCGGTAAGCTCCAACTCGATTAACGAAAGCGGCATTGAATACGTACGACTCAGCATCGTCAGTGTTGGGACTAACTGGTTGTCGTATAACTGTGTGGGGGAAATATTCACAGACAGCATTAAGGACCGCTTTATTAGGTCCAATTCCGAGAGCGCCCTAAAGGCTTGCTCAAGCGTCCAGTAGCCCAGTTCGCTCATCATATTATACGACTCGGCCGCTTCGATTAGCGGACCTGGAAATAAGACGCCATCAAGGGGGTGATTCCAGCGAAGTAAGCACTCAGCCCCCACTACTTCTAGCGTTGTCAGATCGACTTTTGGTTGATAGTAAAGCTCGAGTTCATTTTGTGCTAATGCACGTTTTAAATCTGCTTTTAGCGCTAAACTTCTGCCCGTGTCGGTTTTGTCTGACTTAGTCAACGCGAAGTAATTTTCGTATTTGTTTTCTTTTGCTTGTTTTAAAGCCGTTTCCGCTCGGGAAACAAAGGAAGTGATATCAAAGTCATTCTTAATACTGCACACCACACCTACGTTAAAGTCTGCGATAAAAGCCGTACCATCGTAATGCATTGGCGTTTTGAAATGCTCGACTAAGCGTTCGAACATTTGTCGCATTACGGTTTCATTACTTTCATTAGGAAAAACGATGCCAAAAACATCACCACTGATACGGCCAATCGATACCGCAGTTCCAAATAGGAGTTGGATGCGGTTGGCTATTTCAAGTAAAAAGCGATCGCCTACATGAATGCCCAGACTGGTTGTCACATCAGAAAAACGCACTACATCGACCAGCATCAATGAAATAGAAGCACTGCGAGACGCTTGCTTCGAAATGCTATCGATAAACGCATAGCGATTGGGAATGGTTGCCAGTGATGTGTGTTGGCTCATGATGTTTTCCTTGAGCTTTACGCTTCGAGGTACTAAAAACAACTAGTTATATAAAACCATGGCGCTACGAAAGGCGCAACGACAGTAACGTATTATTTTGTATACCGTCTTATACTTTTGTACAACATTAGCCTAATATTGGACAAAAACATGGCTGTAGTACTTATTTCTGGTGACGTTAAGAACAAACTGCGCCGTATTTTGAACCCAATACGAAACAACGAAGAAGTATTTAGAGGGTAATAAAAAACCCGGCGAGTGTACCACTGCCGGGCTATTTCTTTACGGTTCTGCGATTAGCTTTCAATCTTACACGGTGAAAGTTTCCAAACGCGTTCTACGTAGTCACGAATTGAACGATCTGAGGTAAATTTACCCATCTTCGCTGTATTGATGATGGCCATTTCCGCCCAACGCTCTTTGTCGCGGTATGCAGCATCAACTGCAATTTGTGCATCAGAATAAGCACGGAAATCTGCAAGCACCATGTACGGGTCACCGTTATCAAGTAAGCTTTGCTTAATTGACACCAATGCACCTGGTTTACCTGGCGTAAAGTAATCCGTTTCTAACCAATCCAGTACAGCTTTAATTTCTGGATCTTTATAGTAGTAGTCATGTGGGTTATAGCCATTCGCTTTAAGCTCGTTCACTTCTTCTACTGTAAGCCCGAAGATAAAGATGTTGTCATCGCCCACTTCTTCAGCAATTTCAACGTTTGCACCATCAAGTGTACCAATAGTTACCGCACCGTTCAGTGCAAGCTTCATATTACCGGTTCCTGATGCCTCTTTACCTGCCGTACTGATTTGCTCAGATACGTCTGCCGCTGGAATCATTTTTTCAGCGAGTGATACACGGTAGTTTGGTAAGAATGCTACTTTAATCTTGTTATTTACGCGCGGATCGTTGTTGATCTTATCCGCTACCTTGTTAATAGCGAAGATAATATCTTTCGCAAGCTTGTAGCCCGGTGCGGCTTTAGCACCAAACACAAATACACGCGGGTGCATATCGTAATCAGGGTTTTCTAGAATACGACGGTATAGCGCCATAATATTCAGAAGCGCTAAGTGTTGACGCTTATACTCGTGCAAACGCTTAATCTGCACATCGAAAATGGCGTTAACGTCTACTTCTATATCAAGTGACTTGCGAATTTCCTCTGCTAGCAACTCTTTGTTCTCAAGCTTCACTTTCATGAACTGCTTCTGGAACGTTTTATTGCTCGCAAATTTAGCTAACCCTTGCAGTTTGTCTAAGTCGCGCGGCCAGTCTTCACCAATCTTTTTATCGATTAGCTTAGACAGCGCTGGGTTACACGCTTTCAACCAGCGGCGTGGTGTAATACCGTTGGTTACATTAGTTAGCTTACCTGGGTATAGTTCATCGAACTCTGGGAACAGAGACGACTTAACAAGACGAGAGTGCATTTCTGCCACACCGTTAACGGCAAATGAACCGATTACCGACAGGTGGCCCATACGAACCATCTTCTCGTTACCTTCTTCAATGATTGAAAGCTTAGCTTTCATGGCATTGTCACCAGGCCACTTCTTATCAACCTCTGCCATAAAGCGGTGGTTAATTTCATAAATGATTTCTAGATGACGAGGAAGGATCTTCTCAATCATGCGCGCAGGCCACTTTTCAAGTGCTTCTGGTAGCAAGGTGTGGTTGGTATATGCAAATACTTTTGTACAAATCCCCCACGCTTCATCCCAGCCAAGCTCTGCGCGGTCAACAAGAATGCGCATTAGCTCTGGTATAGAAATAGCTGGGTGCGTGTCGTTTAGCTGAATAACAACCTGATCGGCGAAACGGCTCCAATCGTCACCATGAGCACGCTTGTAACGACGGATAATGTCTTTAAGCGAGCACGAGCAGAAGAAGTACTGCTGAATAAGGCGAAGTTCTTTACCCGCTTCGGTCTCATCGTTTGGATAAAGTACTTTTGAAATCGTTTCAGCTGATACATTTTCACGCTGTGCATCAACATAACCACCCGCATTGAATACGTCCCAGTTGAAGTAGTCAGACGCTTCTGACTGCCACAACCGCAGTACGTTTACGGTTTTACCTTCGTAGCCTACAACCGGAATGTCCCACGGCACACCTTTTACAATTGAGCCAGGGTGCCATTCTTTTAGCACTCGTCCGTTGTCGCCATATTTAGTCTCTACATAGCCGTAAAGCGATACTTCTTGAATAGATTCTGGACGGCAAATTTCCCATGGATTACCGTAGTCACGCCAGCTGTCTGGACGCTCGATTTGCGCACCGCTTTTAATTTCTTGGCGGAACAAACCGTGCTCGTAATGAATACCATAACCTATTGCAGGTAATTCCATTGTCGCCAGTGAGTCGATGAAGCAAGCCGCTAGTCGGCCAAGGCCACCATTACCTAGCGCCATATCAGGCTCTTCTTCAAGAATGTCTGAAATTTCAACACCTAGCTCTTTCAACGCGCCACTAGCTACATCGAATAGGCCAAAGTTTTGCAGGTTGTTTGAAAGCAAACGGCCCATTAGGAATTCAGCAGAGAAATAATGAACGGCGCGCGTGTCGTTCAGGTAATGACTTTTCTGGGTTTTGCGCAACCCTTCAAGTACTTGTTCTTGAATTGCAGCGCACGTTGCTTTCCACCAAGCGTGATTGTTTGCTTTGTTTTCGTCGGTGCCTAGCGTGCAGTGTAAGTGTTTAATAACCGCTGCTTTGAATGCAGCCTTATCGATCACTGGAGAGGGTTGCGTCTTGGTCGCTTTTGCGTTCATTTTGCGTCTCACTCTTAAGTAGAAGCGGTGTTTACACACCGAAAACGTAATTTAATTACAGAATAACTTCAGAATATGACAGCAATATAGCAGCGCTTAAACGATTATGTTGTAATAATTTTGTTAAAATAACAAAAAATCGCATGAATTCGTATGCATTCGTGCGATTTTTAACAATTAATTTACAAAAAGGAATTTAAAGTGATTTATTTTTGTACTTATTTAATTATTTTTCCGACTAAGGCTTCGGCTTCAGCAATTAGATCCTGTAAGTGGCTTTCACCGTTAAAGCTTTCTGCATAGATTTTATAAATTTGTTCGGTGCCAGACGGACGCGCTGCGAACCAGCCATTTTCTGTCGATACTTTAACGCCACCAATTGCCGCGTTGTTACCTGGCGCATGGGTTTGAACGGCAGTGATAGGCTCGCCCGCCAACGTATCGCTAGTGACGACAGATGCATCCATCGCCGAAAGCTTTTGCTTTTGTTCAAGGGTTGCTGCCACGTCAACACGGCTGTAAACCGGCGCTGCAAATTTTTCCGTTAGCGCTTTGTAGTGCTCGCCAGGATCTTTGCCTGTGATGGCTAGGATTTCAGCTGCCAGCAAACAAAGAATAAAGCCGTCTTTGTCTGTCGCCCACGTGCTTCCATTGCGTTCAAGGAAAATTCCACCAGCACTTTCTTCACCCGCAAAACCAATAGTGCTGTTTGATAAACCATCAACAAACCATTTAAAGCCTACCGGCATTTCAGCTAAAGGTTTACCTAAGCTGTTGGCTACGCGATCAATCATACTGCTAGACACCAGTGTTTTACCGATATTTAAATCGCTAGGCCATTCTGGGCGGTGAGTATAAAGGTAGTTAATAGCCACGGCCAAATAATGGTTTGGGTTCATTAGGCCCGCACTTTTGCACACAATACCGTGACGATCGAAATCAGGGTCATTGCCCCAAGCTAAGTCAAAGTTATCTTTCAGCTCGATAAGCCCTGCCATCGCATAGGCAGACGAACAATCCATGCGAAGCTTACCGTCTTTGTCCCGGCGCATAAAACCAAACTGTGGGTCAACCGCGTCGTTAACAACGGTAATGTCCAAGCCATATTTATCTGCAATTCGCGACCAATAGCCTATGCCTGCACCACCTAATGGGTCAGTACCTAACTTCAAGTTAGCTTTTGCAATCGCTTCCATGTCGATAACGCTTGCAAGGTCTTCAATGTAAGGTTCCATGAAGTCTTCTTCACGAACCAATTTGCGGGCGGAAGCTTGACGAATATCAATGCGCTTAACATTTTTATTGCCATCTGCAATTAATTCATTTGCGCGTTCTTGAATTTGTTTGGTTACGTCGCTGTCCGCAGGCCCACCGTGAGGCGGGTTGTACTTAAATCCACCGTCTGAAGGAGGGTTATGAGAAGGCGTAATGACGATACCATCTGCCTTGTCGGTGTTACCTGCACGATTGTAGCGAATAATAGTACGTGAAATAACAGGTGTCGGCGTATAGCCCATGCTTTCATTGTCTGCGCGCTGCACGACAACATTGACACCGTTTGCACACAAAACTTCGATAGCGGTAATCATGGCAGGCTCAGATAACGCGTGGGTATCTTTACCAACGAACAGCGGACCGTCGATACCTTCTTGTTTACGATACTCTACCAATGCTTGGCAAATTGCACTGATGTGGGTATCGGTAAACGTAGCGTTGGAAGCTGTACCTCTGTGACCTGACGTGCCAAAAGAGACCGCTTGACCCGGGTCATTCATATCCGGTTTATAGCTGTAATACTGGCTCACTAACTGCGCTACGTTAATGAGTTGCTCTTTTGCTGCATGCTGTCCAGCCTGCGGATGTAATGCCATGAAAAAAATCCTTATTTAGAAGTTTCGTTGTTCTATACCTTGGCTTGCTATTTACCTTCTGAAGAGAAACGCGCAATCACGGTTTCAATAACATCGGGTTGATAGCCTAAGTTACGCAAAACTTGTTCCAGCATATTCGTTTTCTTGGCAGTATTGTTATTTGTTACCACCCAGAACGGGCTATCAGGGATAGCTTTAGGATTAGTACTGCTGCCGTTTTCCAACAATGCCGCCTTACTTGTCGCAAAGTACGTACGGTTTTTACCTTTTATACTTTCAACACGAGTAAAGTTTTCTGCATTAAGCTTGTGCGCTGCACTTAAAACAAACAAGAACTGGTCAACGCGCTTGGTAAATGTGCCTAATGCATCTTTTGACACCGCATCAAGAATGTCTCTTTTCGAGTGAGCTTCTGTTGCTGGCGTTGCTGAAGAGACTTCTGGCGTCTTCTTAGTTGCCCTTGAAGTTGCAGGAGATTTTGCTGCCGTTGCTTTAGCAGGTGCTTTCTTCGCTGCGGCTTTTGGCGCTGCTTTTACTGCTGCACTGGCTGTCGCTTTAGTAGGCGCTTTGGTTTGTACTTTAGTCGCCACTTGAGTTTCAACTTCGGGTGTTGACTCACTTGCGTTATCTGCGGTTTCTACAACGTCTGTACTTTTTGATTCGCTTGTTTTTACAGATGTAGATGAAGCCCCACCATGCTGGACACCATGGGACACGGCACCGTCTTCAGGCAAAAGTAAACGTCTTAAAATTTGTGATGCACTCTCACCAATATGCTTCGTTTGGCTGGCGATGAAGGCATATAAATCGTCATCTATTTCAATGCTTTTCATAACTACTTCCTTTTTAAGAGGCACCATTATAGACAACACAGATAAACTCCGCAGCACTTAATAACAGATGTTTTGCGGGAATCTATGCTAATAAGGTAGGAAAGTGACGTTTTACTGCTTCCCGTTCCGTCGTATTTACTGTCGATATAGTCCATGTAAGCCGTTTTTACTTTTTTTAAAATAGACGTCGCCTTAACAACATTAAGAACATAGGAGAAACAACTCAACGAACCATCAAGTCGCTGATATACCTGCGTATAAAATTTAACAGGTAATTCAATAGAAAGCCTTTCACTATCGTTGCTATTATTAAGAAGTAGTGACCTTCGAAACACCGCATTGTCGGCACTCGTTACCGTTCGCTAAACATGTAAACTAGAACATGAACTCAGACATGAACTTAAACATCATTGCGCAACATCCTTAGAAAAGCCTTAATCGCTTTCTCACTGTTTAATACGTAGTGTGACAGAGTAACTTTAAACTTAAGTGACAATTATATGCGCCAAGATATCATCAATGTACAGCGGGCTCTTAGTCAGAAAATTATTGGTAAAGATCACCAGTTAAAACTCGCAATAACTTGTTTACTTGCCAATGGCCACTTATTAATTGAAGACTTACCGGGAATGGGTAAAACCACCCTTTCTCATGCGCTTTCCCAAGTTTTTGGCCTACAATATTCTCGCATTCAATTTACTTCTGACTTACTCCCATCAGATATGTTGGGCGTAAACATTTTTCATAGTAATGAACAAGACGAGGCAAAGCGCTTTTCGTTTAGACACGGCCCTATTTTTAGCCAAGTGGTGTTAGCGGACGAGCTAAACAGAGCCAGCCCAAAAACACAAAGCGCCCTGTTAGAAGCGATGGAAGAGCGACAAGTAAGTATAGATGGTGTAACCCATGCGCTACCCTCTCCATTTTTTGTTATTGCTACACAAAACCCAAGCTATCAATCGGGCACTTATCCCTTGCCAGAGTCCCAACTCGACCGTTTCTTTATGCGTATCTCTTTGGGCTATCCAGCGTGGGAAGCAGAAAAAGCCATGCTATTGCAGCAGGATGCATCAGCACCGCTTGCACAAATACTAAATGAGGAAAATTTGCGCGAGATGCAACGAGAGGTAGCCGCTATTCATACCAGCGATGCCATTATTCATTACATTCTAAGATTGGTGAGTGAAAGTAGAGAAAGTAATGATTACCCTAATCCCCTATCGCCACGAGCGAGTAGAGCGATACTCCAAGGTGCCAAAGCCTGGGCGTTAGTTTCCGGAAAATCATATGTTACTCCCGAAGATGTACAGGCCGTCTTCGTGGCCATTACCGCTCATAGGCTAACATTGTCTTCACATCAGTTGGCACAAGGGCAGCAAACCCATGCTTTTGACGGTGAAAAACTGAGCCAGAAATTACTCGATAGTATTGACCCACTGGCAGCCTAGCATTCATGAATTTTCGGAGCGCTAAAGGTGCGTAGAATGCCAGCTTCACTTTCAAATTACCTACAACGCAGGCTATTAAAGTGGTTAGACAGGCGAGTTCCGGCTTCTCACGAACATCACCTCAACGTAAACAGTATTTTTATATTGCCGAGCGGATTCGGTTGGTCTTTTATTATTCTATCGCTGTGTTTGTTTTTACTTGGCACTAACTACCAAAACAACTTGATGTTGCTGCTTAGCTATTTGTGCTTAAGCATTATGCTATTAACGCTGTTTTACACTCATCAAAACTTTGCGCGTTTAGCGCTTAAAGCGACGCCCCCCAGTCCATTTCACTGTAACTTACAGGGTGAATTGCAGCTTCAGGTTATCCCTCACGCGGCAGCGTCAACGAAAACGTGCAATGGTGTATTAGCAATAAAGTGGCTAAATACAGTGCGCCCCATGGATACGACTGCTCATGCAAGCAATGAAAACATCTCAGTGGACCAGCAGACGTACAGCTTTTCTTTAAACGACAATGAAGTTACGGATACAAGACAAACGCAAACCCTCAGCGTGCCTCTTTCAATACCAGTCCGGGGGCGATTTGCACTGGGCAGACTAACCATTGCATGCAATTTTCCGTTGGGATTATACAAATGCTGGACCCACCTCGATTTTGACCAACAAGTCACTGTCTACGCAAAACCTCAAGAAGGTCCGGTCACTGTTAATAAGGTAGCGAGTTCTAATGAGTCGGATAGCGTCAGTCAGATTAACGACCTTACAAGTAACGAGGACTTCTACGCATTAAACGATTACGAAGTTGGACAGCCACTTAATCGCGTATCATGGAAGCATGTGGCGAAAAACGGAAATTGGGTTTCGAAATCCTTTACCTCCTTGCAAAGCGACAGTTTTGTACTTTCAGTTCCCTCAAACATCGATGTGGAAACTGCCGTGTCGGCACTTACCTATGCAACATTGTCTTGGACAGGCGCAGACCGGGTATTTGGAATACAGTACAAAGGGCTTAACATAGCCCCTGCTCACGGGGTAAAACAAATGCACGAATGTCTTAGTGCACTTGCGTGTTTGAATTCGCATTCATCACAAGCTTCTTCAACCTCAAATAAAACGGTCTCAATATCTTCCATAAAGAATGAAAAAGCGAGGTCAACGAAATGAGCTTCGCTATCTTAAGCCGTTTAACGCAATTAACCGTTGTTAAAAGCGTGTTTAGCCAACCAACGTCCGTGGCTGTGCTTATGCTCTGCATAGCTTTCTCTCTTATTCTTTTTTCTCTCACCGCGCCGCTTATGACATGGGTAATTATGCTAGGTGGATGCGCTGTGACAGTGAGAGCCGCAGGCCTTAGTGCATTGAATAGTTTGCCAACATCACGCACGGTTAACTTGCTGGCGATATTGGCAGTGTTCGCATTATCGTGGTTCGGCTTTTCAGTAGGATTGCTTGATAGCATGATTAACCTATTGACCGTCGCATGCGCGCTCAAAATCATGCTGGTTGATAAAAAACGAGATTTTCACTTAATTGTATGTACCTGTTTGTTCTTAATCGGCTGCGGATTTATCTCGTCTCTAAGCGTATTTGCGTGGATTGGCTATACAGGAATACTGGCCCTGCTGCTATTCGCGACTGCCATTTATCACGGTGCAGGAATACCCAAATCAAAAAGCATTAAATTCGTGACCGTACTTATTGTCCAAGCGTTCCCTATCGCGCTGCTACTGTTTTTACTGCTTCCCCAACTCCCTCCGCTTTGGCAGATGCCCACGTCAAAGTCGACTGAAACCGGGCTTTCTGACACGGTGACGCCTGGTGATATTGCGTCACTTGCAAGTTCATCTGAATTGGCTTTCAGCGCCACATTTGAAAATGCAGAAGCAGTCCCTGTTGCACCGTCCAGGTATTGGCGCGCTATGACCTTAGAACATTTTGACGGGAAAACCTGGTCTATTAGCAACAAACGCAAACAGGCAGAGCAGCAGTTAGCTTACATGGGCAAGCCAACACCCTTGTCAGCTCTGGCCAAGGAAAACACGCCTCAAGTGATAAGTTATGAATTGATCGTGGAACCCACACAGCAAACTTGGCTGTTTGCGCTAGCGCCTTCGACACCCAACAACCGCGAGAACAGTATTTTCGTAAGAAGTCTTTTTGATTTTACGTTAAGGGCGAATAGCCCAATATCCAGTAAGAAGGCGTTTTATCTGCGCTACTATCCAACTGCTCAAATCACTAGCGGAATAGGAAATTTTGAATCGCAACTAAACCTTCAGATTTCCATGAATGGCAACCCTCAAGCCAGGGCATGGGGACAGACACTTGCCAAACAATATTCAAGCGCACAGCAAATAGTTAGCGCAATAATGCGTGAATTTAATCAAAGGGGCTTCCGCTACACCCTATCGCCGAACGCCATGCCTACTGACCCCATCGATCGTTTTTTATTTGAAGAACGCTCAGGTTTTTGTGCCCATTACGCAGGCGCCATGGTGTATGTGCTTCGCGCCGCAGGGGTACCGGCAAGGATGGTAACAGGCTACCAGGGCGGAAGCGCACTTAATGACAATGTGCTTCAAATAAGGCAGTACGATGCACATGCGTGGGTGGAAGCATTTATTGATGGTGTATGGATTCGACACGACCCAACAAGTATGGTGGCACCGTCTCGTTTAACCCTCGGGCTTGAACGTGCGCTGGAAGAGCTTGGGGAGTCTCGTGAAGCCAGTATTTTGGGCGACCTTAGCAACGCTGCTATTTTTGCAACGTTACAAAGCTGGTTTCAACAACTCGATTACTCATGGAGTAAATGGGTACTGGGCTTTGACAATACTGCGCAAACCAACATGCTTGAAGAATTACTAGGCTCGCTAACGCCGCAAAAAATGCGAGTTGTATTTCTTTCCGCCATTGGCCTAATTGGGCTTATTTTAGCACTTTATTTTTTACCCAAAACGCATCGCAACACACTGTCGCCCTCACACAGAGTTTTACTAAACGCAATAAAATGCGTTGAAGCTAAAACAGGAAAAGAAAGAGGGAATAAAACCTTGTCCGCCTTTATGAGTGAAGTTAACCCTTTGATAAACGAAGATGCTGCCAAGGCACTAACACTTCTGTGTGAACAATTTGAGCACGAAAAATACGCACACCGAACACAAGAGACAAAAGTTTATCCAACCATGAAGCGTCAGTTAAAAATGTTAAAACAGGCATTAAAGTAGGAAATGGTTAAACCGGTTGCACCTTAAACACTCACACTCCCCCCTTTTTAGTGCAGACTAATTAATAGTGCCTTGGCGCAAGCGTCTATCAACACAGCCATAAATTTATACAAAGCATTGTTTTTAAAAGCAATAAATAACGCATTTACGTACATTTTGGTTATTGGCACTTTTTTAGCTTTGTACAAATGGATAACAAAAGTACGAAGGCGCTTATACAAGTATTAGTTGCCAACGGGCTTTAGAGTACAAAGGCGTACACATAACCGACGGTTTATTTGTTAGCTACCACAATGCATGAGTTTCGGACAAAGGCGTCCCCAGTTCTTTCTTACGAGAGCGCTGCGGACGCCTTTTTTTGATCTTCTGGAACGCATTGAAACAGTAAACGCCAACACACAGATGACAACTTATTAATAACGACAACGTGAGGTGAAACCATGGCTTATCTTCTCCCCGCTGAGTTTGCAACCAAGATGGTAGATGCAGGCGAAGCCAAAATTTATATGTCTACACGAGATACTCTAATCCGCGCTTATATGGCAGGTGCAATATTGGCCCTTGCCGCTGTTTTTGCCGTTACCATTGCCGTTCAAACCGGCGTGTTTCTTCTTGGCGCAGTGTTATTCCCAGTGGGCTTTTGTATGCTCTACCTTATGGGGTTTGACCTATTAACCGGCGTGTTTGTACTTACCCCACTCGCTTGGCTTGCACAGCGACCTGGCGTCACGCCAAAACAAATTCTACGAAATTGGGGATTAGTATTTTTAGGTAACTTTGGCGGCGCATTAACCGTTGCCTTTATGATGTCGTTTATTTTTACCATGGGGTATAACGTGGATGGCGGTGCCATCGCGACTAAGGTAGCCAGCATTGGCGAAGCTCGTACATTGGGCTACGCAGAACACGGCGTTGCAGGCTGGTTCACCATTTTTATTCGCGGCATGTTGTGTAACTGGATGGTGTCGCTAGGCGTAGTGGGTGCAATGATTTCAACCCACGTTAGCGGAAAAGTACTAGCCATGTGGATGCCTATCATGCTGTTCTTCTTTATGGGTTTTGAGCACTCCGTAGTAAACATGTTCCTTTTCCCATTTGGCCTTATTATGGGCGGCGACTTCTCGGTTATGGACTACTTCATTTGGAACGAGATCCCAACCGCACTTGGAAATCTTGTTGGTGGCCTCGCCTTTACTGGACTAACCCTGTACACCACCCATGTTAAGACGCTACCAAAACGTACTATCCCTGTTGATAAGGCCGCTGCCTCGCAAACACTGCCTATTTAATTAAGGCGCTTATCTTAAAGCCATCATGCCCTGTCCCTATAAGGCAAGTCATGATGGCGTTATCCGTTTCCTTGGAAATAACTAATTGGGCTCATAATTAAATATGAAGATAAGAAGCAATTAAACATGAATGAGCGAGCCGCGTTAAACGCCCCAATTAACCCACCAGCTAACACGCTCAGTGTAAGTGCATTTTCTACAGCCGGCGTTAAGGCGATAAACCAAGATGCATACGCTTTTCATGTTTCTGATAACCTAAATCAAAGCAGCGTTTTTGTTATCGCCGACGGTGTAAGTAGCAGTACGGTTAGCCAAGTTGCTAGCGACTTTGCTACCAGTCAGTTTATTAAACTGTTTAATATGGCGCCGGAACAATGGTCGGTTAAGACGCGCGCTGAAACCATTATTAAAGAGATAAACGCGCTGCTTTACACTCGTACGCAAAGAAGTCCCTTTTGCTATACACCAGAAAAAGGTTATGTTTGCACGTTAACAGTGGCATTGTTAACAGGCAATCACATGGATGTATTTCATGTGGGGGATTGTCAAATTCAGGTTATTTCTAAGAACGCACAGTCGCCTGTCTTACTCACAAAACCTCATCGTCAAGTATCGGAAAGTGAGCCTTCGCAGAGTTATCTTACTAAAGCATTAGGCGTTCAAGCACATATAGACATCGACCACACAACACTCACCCTCAACTCATCGAGCACGTTTTCGATAAGTAGCGACGGGGTTTATGAGTTTGTTTCGCTACCTACCATTCTTATGAAAATCAGTGAGGCCGATACGCTTTCTGAAAACCAAGCTGCGTTGGTAGTACATGAGGCATTTACTAGAGGAAGCGATGACAACCTCACCTTACTTCTAGTTAAGGTTCTTGTAGCTAGCCATGATGGCCTAAACGATCACAGACATCCACCGTATACCGGCGTTTCAAGTTCACCTCATTCATCTGTACTTCACAGGTCATTGGGCGACCAACTGATAACCAATTCTGAGGTATCTGATGCTGCGATTCATTACTCAAATCAGCAGTCTGATGAACAAGTATGCAAAAAGCCTACTGCCGCAAACTTCAAAACGGGTGATGATGTTGATGGACTGAAGCTAGAACGACAGCTTTATACGTCGGCCCGAAGCCATGTTTTTATTGCCACCAATTCGTCTTATGAAGCTACGCACACAAACAGCCCTGTGGTTGTAAAAACGCCGGCTACCGACTTTACCCTATCACCAGAAATGGTAAATGGGTTCCTAATAGAGAGCTGGTTTTCGAGACGGATTAATTCGTCACATGTAATTAAAAGCCCAACCTTTACTGATTTGGGTTTAACGTACCCTCCTTCTGCTTTTTACAGCGTAAGTGAATATGTGCAAGGTCAAACGCTAGCTCAATGGGCTGTTGATAATCCTACGCCCCCACTAGAGCAAGTTAGGAATATAATCGAGCAAGTTGGTAAAGGTTTACAGGCAATGCACCGTCAGGGCATTGTTCACAGGGATATACGCCCCGACAATATTATTATTAGCGAACAAGGGCACTGTACTATTATAGATTTGGGTTCAGCAGCCTTAGCCGATGCCCCAAGCCTCTATAGTGACACACCTATTCCTGGCGCTGCACTTTTTTCCGCACCTGAATACTTTTTAGGAAATGTAGGCACAGAGCGCTCTGATCTGTTTTCCTTAGCCGTACTCACCTACTATCTTTTGTGCGGGCGTTACCCCTATGGCACAAAGCTCGCTCACTGTCGCACGTTGGCCGAGCAGAAAAAGTTAAAATACCAAACCGCATTGGCTCCTAATCGGCCAATACCTAATTGGGTTGATAGCGCCCTTAAACGTGCTTTGCATGTGAACCCTGATAAGCGATTTTCTTCACTATCTGAGTTTCTTTTTTCGCTTCGCTACCCAAATCCATCACAACATACGGCGTACGAGCCGTTAGTAAAACGACACCCTCTTTTTATGTACAAGGTGCTAATACTGGCACTTATTTTCAGCAATCTAGTTACGCTCATTTTGTTTAACTAACCCTTTAAGGAAATGCAAATGATTACATCGAGAACCCAAGTTACCGACATGATCCAGTCAGCCAAAATTTTAAAAGGCATAAAGTGGAGTCAGATTGCCGAAGTTATTGGTCAGTCAAAAGAATGGAGTACAGCAGCTTGCTTAGGACAAATGGCCATGACAAAACAGCAAGCTGAAGCCGTGGGCGAATTACTTGAGCTTACCGACGAAGCGATTGCCTGGCTTCAAATTGTGCCTTACAAAGGCTCGTTACCAACAGAAGTCCCTACTGACCCGCTAATTTACCGCTGGTATGAATTGGTGAATGTGTATGGCACTACCTTAAAGGAATTAATTCATGAAGAGTTTGGCGACGGCATCATGAGCGCCATTGATTTTTCTATGGATTTACAGCGCGAAAACGATCCTAAAGGTGATCGCGTCAGTGTTGTAATGTCTGGTAAATTCTTACCTTACAAAATGTATTAACATCTAACGAGAACCTGTTGATCTTTGGTTTGCGAATTGTGTTCTAACTGGATGCCTTTTAATTGCGAAACAGACCTTGAGGCCCAATAGCCAAAAAGCTGAACTAAGTTAAAGGGCTCTAGGTGCTGCATAAGCGAGCTTATAAAAGAACGAGATTGCAAAGGTTGGGCAACAGCTTGGTGTACGCAAAATATTGCTACACGCTCTTTGTAATCAATTCAGCTTCCATTTTCCTGCGCTTGCGTATGCCAGCAAGCGCGTGATCTTGCTGCATATTACCAATTTCTGTCGCACAAGCTTGCCAGTCCTGTTGAGCAAGCGGCGCATGTAAACATTCCAGCGCATTGTTGTTTGGCCCACGATTAAACGCCAGTGATAACAAGGCAGTATGTACTGCCCCCGGACAACTAACATCCTTCACCATAGGGAAGCGCTTTGTCACTGCCACCCAATAAGGCTCTGCAATGTGGGGTAACACCTTAAGCGCTTGGTTTTTCGATATGCGAATGCTCAATAGATCAAGGGATTGATTGAGAAATGTTTTCGCCCCCCGCCCCTTTAATCCTAAAACGCCTTTGCATGCCTCAAGCTGAGCAGAGTTAAGCATAGACGCATAATGCTTTTCCAATTCTTCGGGCTCTTGATAGCCCAAATCAAAGCCTGGGTCGAGAGTAATCCCAGATGCACTGCCCGGCCAGTATGTTTTGCCAGCGTGCCCTTCTATATCATGTAACCAAGCTAGATCTCCGCGAAACCATGTCCAAACGTCGCTAGTTGGCTTACTTGAAGCTGTTTCACTTTTGTCAGCCTGAGGGGCATCTGGTGTGGTTGAGGCTCCTGTTGCCTGATACTGGTCAAACAATAGTTGCTCAATGCGAAGCCAGGTCCCATTGTCGACTACCTTGGTCACAGGTAAACCATGTGCGTGTTGAAACTCTGCCACCGCTAATTCTGTACTTATACCAAAATAACCGTCCACCGCCATGTGGATAGACAGCTTGTTAAAACACCGCTGTAAATGCATTACTTCCGCTTTGCAGTCGGGACGGCCTCTTGCAAAACCATCGTCAAGTTTGAGCATGTTATTTTGCCTTTAATCCCTTCAAATAATACCTTTTAACAGGGTTTTCACCCCATTAAGGGCAAGTGATGTGGTTTTATTACCGAACTCCTTCCATCGTTGTTCTCTGGCATTTAACTCAGTTTCGGCCTGGTTCGTCAGTTGCGCCAGTTGTTCTATAACTTGCTTTTGTTCAGGATCTAAAGGCGTAAGATTATTCCCAGCACTTTTCAGGCGCTTTATTTGTTCAAGTAGCTCTTCACTTCGCTTTCTTTCTTCTGCAATAAACTGCGCGTGCTCTGCCTGCATTTTTGCCTGTAAGTCTTTAAGGTCGTCGTCTAAGTCTGCCTCAAGTTTTTTAAACGCATTGGTTAACCACTCATCCATTTTAGCAGCTGCTGTGCTTACCAGATGTTGCGCCTCTTGGCTTAAAACGGGGTCAATATTAGGCGGTCTGAAAGTCGGCATATCATCTTTCCCTATGGATTAAGTTTGTTTAACTGCAAGAAATCAGTCACTTCGCTTTGTACTTGGTTTTCGGCGTTACTGAAAAGCATCTCTATCGATCTGCCCAGTGACCTGACACTGTTATCTACAATGCCATTTACTGTCTGATCAAAAAGGGTGGCTGCGACATTACCAACAGGTGCTCCCGCTATACCGCCCACTGTCTCTTGAATGGCACTGGTGTAAATAGCCACTTCGTCTTTTACACGCTCGGTTCCGCCGGCTAAAATGAGCTCCCACACTTCAGGTTTGTTAACTTCTTGCTGTAACAGGACTAACGACTGCTTCGTTATCGTCCAGTGTTCTGTCATCGCATTGCGCTCTTGTTGCAACGCATCAATACCGGAATCTAATTTCTCAGTCACTACTTTAAGTTGGCCTTTCAAAGGTTGTAGTAAATCTTCACTGCCATTGGTCTTTATTGACACCTGTTGTGCCTGGGCTTTCGCTGACTGCTTAAATTGGTGGGTTAACTCTGACAATCGCTGCCAGATTTCACTTTCTTGTTTGTAACCCAAATGAATAATGTACTCACTAAGCACGCCGTAAGTGCGATATTGTTCGGCAAGTTTGCGGTAATTATCAAAGCCGATATCACTACACCCACTATTGACTTTGTGACACTGATGGGCAGCCAGTTGCGCCCCCAATGCCTCTTCTTTATCGCGATAGGCATTTTGATTGTTAACAATGTTCGGCCAAAACACCGCTTCGAGAGTCTGATCAAAGGTGGCGGTAATTTCATCGTAAACGCGCTGGTCATACTGACTAAGTACTTCGCTGACCAACACATTTTGCGTTGCCTGGTTGCGCTGACTTAACGCAGACAAACGTTCACGCTCTGACGCCTCTAGCGCGCTACTGATAGAAGTAATGTCAGATTTGGTTTGCTGCAGCGACGTACCATAAGCTTCGATGGTTTCAATATGGCGCTTGTGCAAAAAATCGACTTCTTTATTAAGCGCCTCGTGAAGACGGGGAACAGTGTCTGTAGAACGACAGCCACACACTATTAAAAACATAATAAGCATTACGCTAATTTTCATTTGCGTGCCTCCATTTCCATCACTTCCGTTTTCACTATTTCATATTGAATATCAAATGCCGTTTGTTTCAGATCCTGATATGAACGGGGACGTTGTGTATTGAGAAACTGCGCCTGATAAGCCTGCCGACTTGCCAGTATTTCAGCTGGCCCCTTTTCAATGGATTCACTGGCCTTACCCAGTAAATGGTCGCCAAATCGACTGAATAGGTTAACTGTTTTTCGCGAATAAAAACCCAGCACAAAAGCCAGTAGAGGTAGACTATACGTGCCAATTTGATACTCCCCCAAATCTAACCATCCTACTGCAATTGCCGTCACTAAGATCCACGCGATAATTGGGCCATACACTAACTTGGTATAAGCAACCCAACGCTCATTCTGTTTAAAGTTATTGTTTCTTAAATACTCAGCTGAGTTTACTAGAAGGTTAGCCAGTACGCCGAATACCGCGAAGAATATAATTTCAGCTGAACTCCCTTCAGGACTGGACCAAAAAAATGACTGGGCACGACTTCCACGTAAAGCATTAGCATCAATATATTGCGCATATGATTGCTGCTTAAGTTGAGATAAATAGCTCGTTATGCGGGCAAGTGCGGCATTAGACTCTTGATGTCCCTCTATATTTTGCAGTTCTAAATATAATGCTGACACTGTGAGCAAAGGCGCATCCCATGTAGGTTGATAGCACTCTGTTGTAGACGTTTTGCAGTTATCATCCTTTCCCGCGCTGAGAGCCATTTCAATTATATAAGTGGGATGCGCCTCACCTGTAATTTTAGTGTCACCTAATTCTCTGTCTAAGCTCTCCCTTAACCGTGCGGCATCAATACGAAGATTTTCCATTGACAGCCGGATAGTCGCATTGCGCTCATCTAATCGCTGAAGAATGGGGGTCGCTTTGGTTTTGCCTACATTCCAGGTCAATGTTGTCGCATCAAATAACAAAAATTCTCCCTGAGCGGTCAGGTAGTAAGCGTCATTGATATTGTTTTTAGCAAACCGACCTTCAGGGTCGATAGCCAAATGCAACAAGACGTAGAGAATGATCCACGCAACGGTGGCAATGATAATAAAGTGGACAAAGGTTTGTCCGGGGCGTTTGGTTGACGTCGTGTTATGCATAAACCCAATCCCTGGCGAGCATTTAAATCAACTACAGGCTAATGACTAACCTAGATACGCTTTTCCGTTATTAAAAGAGATGTTGACTCGTTCAGAATAGTTCATTTTTTAAACAATTCCAAATAATTCTACTTTCATCTTTTTATCCTGCGTGCAATTTTGACAAACACGCACTTGGGACCGATAACCTTTCCTTTTCCGTGCCCGTAATTTTCAGGCAACAAAAAGCCGGTCATGCGACCGGCTTTTTAGTATTTCTTGAAGCGTAAGCTAACCCAAGGTCAGCTTACGTTCGCATAGGCTAATTACTTAGCAGCTTTACGTGCTTTCGCTTCTTCAATTACTTTGTCAGCTACGTTCTGAGGACATGCTGAGTAGTGGCTGAATTCCATAGAGAACTGACCACGACCAGATGTAATAGTACGTAGGTGACCGATGTAACCAAACATCTCAGATAGAGGTACGTCAGCCTTGATGCGAACGCCAGTAGCGCCAGCTTCTTGGTCTTTAATCATACCACGACGACGGTTAAGGTCACCGATTACGTCACCAACGTTATCTTCTGGGCTGAACACGTCAACTTTCATTACAGGCTCAAGAATTTGAGGACCCGCTTTTGGCATTGACTGACGGAATGCACCTTTCGCTGCAATTTCGAACGCGATTGCTGATGAGTCAACTGCGTGGAAACCACCGTCGAATAGTTCAACTTCAACGTCTAGTACTGGGTAACCCGCTAGAGGACCCACTTCCATCATGCTCTTGAAGCCTTTTTCAATGGCTGGGAAGAATTCTTTAGGAACGTTACCGCCCACAACTGTTGAAGCAAACGTAAAGCCAGAGTTAGTTTCGCCTGGCTTGATGCGGTAATCAATTTTACCGAACTGACCAGAACCACCAGACTGCTTCTTGTGCGTGTAGCTGTCTTCAACCGCTTGCGTGATAGTTTCACGGTAAGCAACCTGAGGCTGACCAACTTCTAGCTCAACGCCATAAGTACGCTTCAAGATGTCTACTTTGATGTCTAGGTGAAGCTCACCCATACCTTTAAGGATGGTTTCGCCAGAATCTTCGTCAGTTTCAACTTGGAAAGATGGGTCTTCTGCTACTAGTTTACCGATAGCGATAGACATCTTTTCGTTAGCGCCTTTGTCTTTTGGCTTAACAGCAATTGAGATTACTGGCTCAGGGAAGATCATTGGCTCTAGTGTACAAGGGTTCTTCGGATCACAAAGTGTGTGACCAGTTTGAACGTTCTTCATACCAACAACAGCTAGGATGTCACCTGCTTGTGCTGAAGTAAGTTCAGTACGTTCGTCAGCGTGCATCTCAACCATACGGCCGATACGCTCAGTCTTACCCGTTGCACTATTAAGAATAGTGTCGCCTTTGTTTAACTTACCAGAGTAGATACGGATAAACGTAAGGGCACCGAAACGGTCGTCCATGATTTTGAACGCAAGCGCACGGAACGGCTCGTCAACAGATACTGTTGCTACTTCGCCAGTAGGCTCACCCGTTTCTTCGTCAGTTAGTGGCTGAGGATCTACTTCTGTTGGAGAAGGTAGGAAGTCAACAACTGCGTCAAGAACTAGCTGAATACCCTTGTTCTTAAATGCAGAACCACAGTAAGTTGGGAAGAACGCTAGGTCACGAGTACCTTTACGGATACAGCGCTTGATGTCTTCTAGAGACGGCTCTTCGCCATCCATGTAAGCCATCATTAGGTCGTCGTCTTGCTCAACAGCAGTTTCGATTAGTTGCTCACGGTACTCGTTTGCTTTCTCAACCATGTCTGCTGGGATATCTACAACTTCGTAGTTCTCAGGAAGACCTGAATCGTCCCAGATGTACGCTTTCATATCTAGAAGGTTAACAACACCTGTAAACTCGTCTTCGATACCGATTGGAAGCGTCATTACTAGTGGGTTAGCAGCAAGTACTTTCTTAACTTGGCCAACAACACGGTAGAAGTCTGCACCCATACGGTCTAGCTTATTAACGAAAATACAGCGTGCAACGCCAGATTCGTTAGCGTAACGCCAGTTAGTTTCTGACTGAGGCTCAACACCGCCAGAACCACAGAATACACCGATACCGCCGTCTAGTACTTTAAGTGAACGATATACTTCAACTGTAAAGTCAACGTGTCCCGGAGTATCGATGATGTTCATGCGATGATCTTTCCAGAAACAGGTTGTTGCCGCTGACTGGATGGTAATACCACGCTCAGCTTCCTGCTCCATGAAGTCAGTTGTTGATTCACCATCGTGAACCTCACCAGTTTTATGGATTTTACCAGTAAGCTTCAAGATACGTTCTGTTGTGGTAGTTTTACCCGCGTCTACGTGGGCGAAAATACCAATGTTTCTGTAATGAGATAGTTCTGACATTAGTTCACTTTCATTGGTTCAGAGTAAAAAAACGGCCGGATTATAAAGGATTTCTATACCAGATTTACACCTTTTTTAGCATAAACCTTAAATTCGTTTACTGTAATCCGCGCCACCATTAATTCTTTTCTATAAATATCAGCAACTTAATTGTTGATGACACTTTTTTGAAATATAACAAAATCACACCTCATCTTTTGAAGTGCGAACAATTGTTACTGTAACTTCATCTCTGTCGTGGTAGAGATGCCTCACCTTCACCGCAAATGCATCTTCCAAAGCATTTAATCGGCCTCTTAGCAACGTCATGGCTTCAACTACAGTTTCATAACGTTGTTTCATAGGTAACTTTAAATTGAATATTGCGTGCGTTGCCCAGTGCTTAACTAACCAATCACCCATCAATTTAGCTACCCTATCGGGTTGCTCTATCATATCACATACCAGCAAATCTACACGACCAAATTGTGGTCGATAGGTAAACCCGTCTGCCGCGTGATGTTCAACCAAGCCCGTACTCATTAAACTATCGGCTACAAGTCCATTGTCGATAGCTTCAACATACATTCCGCGCTTCACCAGCTGATATGTCCAACCACCCGGGCATGCACCTAGGTCCACGGCACGTCCACCGCTTCGAAGTACCTTAGCCTGCTGTTTGTCGCTCAGCATATTCACTAAGGCATCTTCAAGTTTAAGCGTCGAGCGGCTCGGCGCATCACTTGGGAACTTTAACCTGCATATACCCAAGTGATCGCCACTAGCATGACTGGGTAATGTATAGCCAATATGGCAAATCTCAAATGACTCAAAGAAAATATGTAGCTTTGGTTTACCTAAATTTTCCTTTGCGGTGAGCCATTCCGCCTTTCTTAGGGCTTGGCGAAGAGGAACAGTAAACTTTCGACAGAACTTTGCGAGGGTTTTACCTTCTTCTGTATCTGGGTATTCGACGTCTATGGCGCCGAAAATTTGAAATGGTTTTTCTACCTCTTTCAAAGCCTCGAGCACTTGCCCTACTCTGTCCTCTTTCTCTATATCGTTTACCGTGGCAAAAACAGCCACCAGTTGACGAGGGAAGATACTGTCGTGAACAGCAAACTGGGTAATGGTTTGCTCTAGCTGCGAGCCATCATATAAATGATAAAGTACAAAGCCACTGTTCTTCTTCGACACTGGGTAGCCATAACACTGGGCTTCACCGTAACGCGATGTAAGTTCGTTAGCCGTATCGTTTTCATAACCAGGTCGGCAATAACCCAAAATACTGGTGTTAGACATTACCTGCCCCCGGCGTGTGGTGAGTTTTGCTCTGCTCTTCTTTTTGTTGCTTATTTAAATCATGACCTTTTATCAGTCCAATCACTAACAACACCCATCCAATAATAAAGAACGTGCCACCCAAGGGCGTTATCGGGCCAAACCATTTAAACCCACTTACTCCTAGCGCATATAAACTTCCACTAAACAACACCGTTCCGGTAACGAAACAAAACGCTACCCGATTAGACCACGTCGATGAGACAACTCCTGACAATGCAGGTAAAAGCAGCAAGGCTAATGCGTGATACATTTGATAACGCACGCCAATTTCAAAAGTGCTGAGCTGCTGTGCAGTTAACACGCTTTTTAAACCATGTGCGCCAAACGCACCTAGCACGACAGAAAGGCCCGCTAGCAATGCGCCAGTAATAAGATAAGGTTTAGCAACGGTGGCAAACCTAAGTTTTTCAGTTTTCATTAAATTAGTCTTTCGCTCTGATTTCTAATTAATCATTAATTATTTAAATTGGCTGCTATAAAAGAAGCGGTAAGCGTGGCAGCTTTAACAATATGTTCCTGCTGTGTTTTGCCGCTTGCTTTGCGAGGCTTAAAACTGTGATCGCCGTCTTCTAAATAGGCGCATTCAATGTCTGCAGATAACACGCAGCGCTTTATGTAGTCCTCTACTTCGCTCTTTGTACCAAAGGTATCTCGTTCACCCTGAATAATAAGCAAAGGCTTAGACGCCGTTTGCAGATGTTCGATTCGTGTTTTTTCTGGCTTACCAGGCGGGTGAAACGGATAGCCCAGCGCTATCGCGCCTTTTACATTGCTCACCGCTTCGTACACCATGGTCGCCATACGCCCGCCCATCGACTTTCCACCAATGAATACAGGCAAGTTATGCAAGGCTTTGTTATCTTTGCTGCAGGTTTCAATCACCGCAGTAAAATGTGACATAAGTTTATCGGCTTTATCGGGAGGCCTACGCTTACCGGTAGCTTTTATGGTTTGCATATAGGGAAAGTTAAAAAGAACGGTTGATATACCTTTAGCAACCAGTTCCTTCGCAATGTCTTGCATGAATTCATGTTCCCTACCGGCGCCGGCTCCGTGGCCTAGTATCAAACACGCTAAGGGCTTATCGGCTTCATGCAATTCAATGTCAAAACTAGGCTGTTCAGCAATGGTGTTCAACTTAGTCATATTACAACAAGTCCTCTTGTTCAGCTTCGACCAGCGCTAAGATCCAGTCTCTAAATGCCGCAATCTTACCCAGTTCAGCCTGTGATTCCTCACACACGAGATAAAACGCATCGCGACTCTCCACTCGTTCTTCAAACGGCATAACTAGCCTTCCCGCTTCAATTTCCGGCCTTGCAAGTACCGTGTTACCCAACGCAATGCCTTGACCGAGTGCAGCGGCTTGCAAAACTAGCATGGAGTGACTGAAAACCGGTCCTTGGTTAACGTTTACGCCAACCACACCTACATGCTTCAACCAATTTTTCCATGCAGTACGGCTTAAGTCGTGAAGCAACACGTGGTGTCGTAAGTCAGACAGGCTGGATAAAGGTTTGGGGCCTTGAAAAAGCATTGGAGAGCAAAGCGGAGTTAGAAACTCTCGATGTAGCTGGTCGGCTTGAAGACCAGCCCAACGACCTTTACCGTAATATATCGCAACGTCTACATCGTCTTCTAAGAAGCCTTCATCGAAATCAACTGCCTTGATGCGTACGTCGATGTCTGGATGCGCCAAACTAAACTTATGAATACGGGGTACCAGCCATTGGCTCGCAAAGCTGGGCGGCATCGCTACCGTGATAGCACCTTTACTGCCCTTCGCAAGTAGCCTTTCTGTCGCATCTTGTAAGTTTTTGAAGATATCTTTTAGCTCAAGAAAATAAGCTTGACCTTCTTCGGTTAGAAGCAGGGTTCTATTTCTTCGAAGAAATAGCTTCATCGATAAGAAATCTTCAAGCGCTTTTATCTGGTGGCTAACGGCAGCTTGTGTAACAAACAGCTCATCGGCAGCCTTAGTAAAGCTCAAATGGCGAGCAGCCGCTTCAAACGATTTCAAGGCGTTGAGAGGGGGTAAACGTCGATGCATATATCGTTTTTAATCCAGTGTGACCGAAGCATGACAAATTCATTAGTTTTTCTAATGACAACCCATACTTTTACTCGTTTTATTTTTCACCACCCACTGACTATAATTTACCCGAAATTAAAAAAGAACATTTAATTTCAGCATTTTATGATGAACATTTGTTAAACATATTAACAT
>NZ_VTYM01000020.1:0-73452 GCF_013113925.1 Alteromonas sp. 07-89-2
GAAAATACTTCAACGAGAAGCCGGATATACGGACGCAAACCATTTTAGTCAAAACAGCATGTTTACTCTTGCAATAATGGGGGAGACCATATACAGGCCCTAGGGCGATTGCTTTTTATCGGTTGTTTTTCAACGCGACTTAATAGTTCGGCGATGAGGAAGTGGACATTAGCTTTAAGGCGCTAAAAGTTGTTTTTGGTATTTCAGTGGTGTTGTTGAGTACCACTTTTTAAAGGCGTGGGTAAATGATGATTGTTCCTGAAACCCCAATAAATCTGCGGTATCAGCGATGGAGTGATGTTTCAGCAAATCATCTAAGCGGGCTTTGCGTTCGCTATTGAGAATTTGTTGAAAACTAGTGCCACTTTGCTTCAATTTTCGCTGTAAGGTGCGCGGACTGATAAAAAGTGCATTGGCTACGCGTTGCTGATCGCAGCCTTTTAAGGTTGGATTGGCTTTTAAAAGCGCAACGACTCTATGACTTATGTCTTCATGCTGATTGGCGTAGAACTGGCTATTGGCAAATTGAACACGGTCGCCGCCTTTGCTCGCCATTAGTTCTTCTTCGGATACTTTTACGAGCGCACTAAACATCGCTTTGTTCTCGCTGGTAAATGGAATATGTAAAAGATGCTGAGGAAAAATAATGGCGTTGGTGTTGGCGTTATCAACCAACTCACAATTGAACCACATCGCTAGCATGGCTTTTTCCGAATCGCTCAAAGGAAACGTAAAAGTGACGGCATTCAGTTTACAGGCAGAACCTAATATCTTGTAGACGGTTGCTACCCATGCTGTGGTGTTGCGCAATACCATCTGCTTGCAATCGGCGCTTTTGGGTACCCACTCAACGCGCGTATTGTCAGGTTCGAAAAACACGCTAGTGGTGCCAATGTCAGCGACTAAAGCGTCAAAGCGGATTAGCGCATTAATGGCTTGAGCCAAGTTTTCGCAACTTTCAACAAGGTAACCCAGTACTCCGTAATCTTTCGCCTGAATATGTTTACCCAACTCAAAACCAAATAGCGAATTGTTGGTTAATGCGACCCCTTGGTTTAACAGCTCAACGTATACATTCATATCAACACGTGAAGAGCCAGACAGTGAGTCATGCTTCTGGGTAGTTAACGAAACATTGTCGGCGCTAACGCCAAAGCTAACTAAATAGCTCACCGTACTTTGGATATAGGCTGAGGAAACTGATGGCATATGCTTGTCGCAAAATAACAAAAATACTGTCGCATTAACGCAAGATAAAATAAAAATGTCAATTTATGCTAGGAGTCATCAGAAAAGGAAATATCGTAGATGGTTGATGTTTACTACCAAAAAAATATTGCTGCAACGCCCAAAGATCTGCGCGATACGCTGCTTGATCACCAGAATTTAAGCGATTTTTTCAACGCGTCGTTTAAGGTATTGAAAGCAGAAAATGATAATGAGATTAGCGGCGGAAAGGGCTGCGTAAGAGAAGTCACTATTCTGGGAGTACGCTTTAAAGAAGAAATTGTTCGTGCAGATACCAACGGCATCGAGTATAGAGTGGTTGATGACTTCCCAGTGAAGGCGCACAGGGGCGCTATTGCGTTTACGTCACAAGAAAATGTTACTAAGGTTTCTTATCGCATTACCTGTCGGGCGCCCTGGTATATACCAAACTGGTTACTGACGCGCCTGTTGCAAAACGATATTGAGAAATGTCTAGATAAGTTAGGAGCACGCTTTGATCCCCGTTGAACTTATTTTGCTAGGGTTAAGCCCTGTCTTTCTACTTTGCGTCTTTATTGAATTTAAAAGAGCGCGACAGTTTTACAATGTAAAAGACAGTGTGAACAATGCTTTACTTGCACTATTGCATCAGGGCTCTGATGCCTTGGTCTTGCTTCTACTAATGCCTTTTTTTATTTGGTTACACCAGTTTTCACTATTTAAAATAGAGCTTAGTGCACTGTCACTTTTTGCAGGTTTTATCCTTCAAGACTTTTTGTACTACTGGTTTCATCGTGCTTCACACAACATACACTGGTTTTGGCTAGCGCATGTGGTACATCACAGCTCGACAAAAATGAATTTCACAACGGCTTTTAGGCAAAGCGTTTTGTATCCTTTTGTGGGCATGTGGCTGTTCTGGGTACCGATGATTCTTATTGGTTTTTCGCCAAGTCTGGTCTTTGCCATTGTCGCCATCAATCTGGCTTATCAGTTTTTTGTACACACTCAGACAATTGGAAACCTAGGCTGGGTAGAGCGTATCTTTAACACGCCGACGCATCACCGTATTCATCACGCAACGAATAAACCATACATCGATAAGAATTACGGTGGCGTACTTATTATATGGGATAAGTTATTCGGCACTTTCGCTAAAGAAGACAAAACGATAACGATAAAATACGGCATTGTAGGAAAAATGCCTGAGGACAATCCTCTTAGCGCCAACTTCAGTCAAATAGGTGTGCTTCGTGAACAGCTTCAGCACGCAAAAGGGATAAAAGCAAAGTTAAAGAGGTTGTTTGGTTATCCTGTCGCAGATTGATAGTAATGGTCTTACACAATCAAAGTACTAGATGGATTGCTAGCGCTACCTAGAGAAGCGCTAGCCTTGGTATGGCACTATTCTTTACTAGCAATTTTCTGAAGGTTGCTGTGAATTTTGAAAAGTACGATAAGCAGTTCGCACCAGATTCTTGCGCCAATACAGCCAGACACGATAATAAATAGGCCGTATACAAAACTCGCGTCGTACCCTACAAACATCGTTGTTACGCCACTTACCAAAGATCCTAGAAGCAATAGCCAGTACACGAAAGTGATAATCTTAGGGGTTAACATTGAGTCGAAGAAGAAAATATCTTTCATAATCATTCCTTGATGAAGTTTGCAGGTAGCAAGCGCTAATGTTTATGCCGCATCCTGCGACAAACTTCTTGTTGTTATCGTTGTTTAGTGTTTAAAAGAATTGTGAGCAAGCTCACAGGGATAGTTGTAACACCGAAAGGTAGTGAGCGCAACACTCTGTTATAAAAGGGGTTTATCGTGCGCCTTGCAAGCCGCCTGTGTGCAGTACAACAATGCGTGACCCGTCTTCAAACATACCTTTGGCCAGCATATCTTTAACTGCCCAAAAGGCTTTGCCGGAATAAACAGGCTCGATATCAAAATCGAAAGTATTATTAAAATCGTTGCAGAAGGCTTGAAGCTCATTTGGCGCTTTGGCGTAACCACCGAAGTGGTAGTTGTGGTCAATATGCCAATTTGATCGCCCAAGCGAGGCTGGAAGAAATTGTTCGACTAATCCTTCTAAGTAGTCTTCACCCTTCAGCACGCCAACACCGACAGCGTTGCAACCAGTGTGATGGAGAGTGTCTTTCGCATTATTTTCATTACGTTTATTTAATGCACTGACTATTCCCGCCAAAGTGGCTCCACTAGCGACAGGAGCGACAATAAAATCAAAGTCTATGTCGATTTCATCAACCATGTCCTTTATCCCTAGAAGCGCTTGTGCTTGGCTTCCGCCCTCAGGAATGATCATCGCGTCAGGTTGCTGCTGCCTAAGATGAAGTAGATATGCGCTATCGTTTCGCTTTTTGTAAGTGACTCGGTCTACATAGTCGATACGGGTGCCCCAACTCTTCAGATCCTCAATCATGGGTGTAGGTGCAGCGCTGTAGTCACCGCGAATAACGGCGTTAAAAGGAATGCCCAATTTATAACAAACAAAGCCTAGTGCATGCAGGTGGTTAGAAAAACCGCCGCCGAAACTCACTATCGTTTTTGGCAACGGGCTGGTGAGCGCATGACTTAGCTTTCGCCATTTATTACCTGACATTACAGGGTGAATAGCATCATCACGTTTAACAAATAGCGATACCTTGCTGGCACCTTCCCAATTTGGCTTAAATGGGATTAGCGGTGAGGGCAGAGTTAATAACGATTTAAATGCATCAAGGGGAAGCACAACGAGAGCCTAGTGTCAGTTGATCAAATGTGTGAAGGCAAGAGTATAACCAGATAGAAATTCAAAAAAAGACCTGTAATGTTTATTACGCTAATAAGAGCATAGTTATGGTTATCAAAATGTATGGCCTATTTCGCCAGTTGAGAGCTAAATCCTTACCAATGCGCCCAGAAAGTGCCAGTGGTGTGTGGGGATATTCGATGTATAGCGCTAGCATGGCTGCGAAGATGTTTTCCATCATTCTTTTTGTTTCGATATCGACAAGCGGGCTAATCATGTCAAAGAATGCGGTTGCGCAAGAGCCAGATGTTAAGCACATCAGTAATTATGTTCCCAATGCAAAGCTCGTTGGAAAAGGAATGTTCTCTTACTACTTCTGGGATGTGTATACCGGTGAGCTTTATGCGCCTGAAGGTGAATACGCCAACCAGCCCCCCTTTGCACTAAAGTTAACGTACCAGCGAGACTTGGAAGGCAAGAAAATTGCCCAGCGTTCTATTGATGAAATGAAAAAGCAAGGAGACCTATCGGCTGATGATTCAGACAAGTGGTTTTCCTTAATGAATAGTATCTTTCCTGACGTCAGCGAGGGCGACGTCATTACCGGTATCGCTACGAAAGATGGCACGAGTGTGTTTTACGTGAACGGTGAAAAGGCTGATGAAATTGAAGACAAAGTATTTACACAGCGTTTTTTTGATATCTGGCTAAGCGATAAAACGTCTGAGCCAAAATTTAGAAAGAAGTTATTGGGAAACGGATAAGGGCAACGCTTTATTAGCATTACGCCAAGTCTATCTCGTCAATTGATTAAGGTTACGAAAGTGATAAAGAATACGGTGAAGTTTGTTTTAGGAATCGGAATTGCCGCTTTAACGGTGGCAGGGCTATCCGGATGCTCTGTTTCAGTCGATGGTGAAGACTACAGATCTGTATCGCCTGTTTTCGATATTGAGCAATTTTTTGATGGGAACGTTAAAGCCTGGGGCATTGTTCAGAACCGCTCGGGCGAGGTGGTGCAAAGGTTCGTAGTAGACATCGATGGTTCAGTAGATGGCGATACGTTAACCCTTGATGAATCCTTTAATTACGGTGTGGGCGACGGTCCAACGTCCCGTACTTGGACCATCGTAAAGCAAAGTGATAATAGCTATGTGGGTCGCGCGAGTGACATTGATGGTCCAGCCAAAGGCACGAGCTTTGGCAACGCATTTAACTTTCATTACGAGATGGATTTGCCGGTGGATGACACTACCTATTCAGTGACGTTTGACGATTGGTTTTGGGCATTTGACGACAGTACTATGATGAACCGTTCGTATATTCGTAAGTTTGGCATTGTGATGGCAGAAGTCACCATATTTATGCAAAAACAAACAGACTAATACGCCATTAACCTCGTTTTTTGAAAAATGCTGGCCAGTAGATTTACTGGTCAGTGACTTGTTACTCGTCGGCCCTCCATCTTCATATATTTCCGTTTTCGTTTCACATTTGAAACTAATCGACATTTACTTTGGCATTACCCGTGAGGTGGCATTTCGTTCCATGCTAATGTAAGCGTTTAATTCGTTATTTTTCTATGCTTAGGAGCGTTCATGAAAGTTGCATTGATAATGGAAAACAGTCAGGCGGCTAAGAATCCGGTAATATTAAATGAGCTCACAAGCGTGGCGGACTCACTGGGACACGCTGTATTCAATGTGGGTATGAACAGCGAAACTGATCACCATCTTACCTATGTGCACTTAGGCATAATGGGAGCTATTCTACTCAACTCGAAAGCTGTCGATTTTGTGATTTCAGGCTGTGGTACGGGTCAAGGGGCTATGATGTCGTTGAATGCTCATCCAGGCATATTCTGCGGTTATTGTATCGACCCTTCAGATGCATTTTTGTTTAACCAAGTTAACAATGGAAATGCGTTAGCGTTACCTTTTGCAAAAGGCTTTGGATGGGGCGCTGAACTTAATGCGCGTTATATCTTTGAGAAAGCGTTAACAGGCGAGCGTGGCGCGGGCTATCCCGTTGAACGTAAAGAACCTCAAGTACGAAACGCTGGTATTCTCGCAGATTTGAAACGTGCGTTGGCTCCAGAGAGCTACGTCGATTCACTGAAAAAAATGGACGTTGAACTGGTTAAAACAGCCGTATCTGGCGAGCGTTTCCAGCAGTGTCTATTTGACCACGGTCAAGATGAAGAGATTAAAGCGTACGTGAAGTCGCTGTTAGCGTAAGCGACTGGCACAAATCACAACGTTGAAAATGTAGGATAAAAACGCTGATGCTAAGAAAAAAGCGTCAGCGTTTTTTATTTTTGTCGACAAAAGCAATAGTCCAAAGCTTAACGCTTAAACGTAAATACCACACCTAACCCGTGCCCTTTAACTAGCGGGTCGTGAATAAACCAAATGTGGCCGTCGTGTAACTTCACAATGGCAGACACGAGCGATAAGCCCAACCCATTTCCCTTACTGGTTCTACTGCCGTCTGCCCGATAAAATCGGCGCTCCAGATTCACAATTTCATGTTCACCCACGCCAATTCCCGCATCGTTCACGGCAATCACGATATGACTTGCTGTGGTAGAGAGCTGTACGGTGACCACACTTTTTTCGTTAGAGTACTTTATGGCGTTGTCTAACACGTTAGCTACAGCTTGAAATAGCAGGTTAGGATCGGCAAGCATTGTAACTGCATCGAGCTCGCTCGAAAGGGTAATGTCGCGCTCTTCTGCAAGGGGGTGATACAGGTCAACCACGTCCTCTACGATGGCGCGTACGTCAGTGGAACAAAAGCCTTCTTTCTTATTGGTGGTTTCAAGTCCACTTATGCGTAACAAGCTGTTAAACATGTTTAGAAGATTGTCGGCTTCTTGGGTTGTATCTTCCCTTAGTTGAGTGTCTTCGATTTTTTCTAGCGTGTTGCGAAGTCGAGATAATGGAGTGCGAAGGTCATGGGCGATGCTATCGGTCACTGACTTTATATTGTTGACTGAACTTTCGATAGTATCGAGCATTTGATTAAACACAAATGACAAACTGCTCAGGTCGTCCCAATTACTGTCAATTTCTAAACGCTCTTGCAGGTTTCCCGTTTTGATAATCTTATCTGCCGTTTGCGACATGCGGTTAATTCGATTAACCACGTAAACGGCTATAGCGAAGCTCAGCACACTCAAGGTACAAAGCAACACCACAATGATCCAGCTGAACGTTTTACCAAACCACTGTGCGCTGTATAAATCGTCAATGCCGCGACCAACGTAAAGCACGTGATCGCCAAGGGTTACTTCTCTCATAAGTGCTTGGCGCAGCGTTTTTCTCGTTGTGCTATTGGGGCGGGTGATAACTATTTCTGCGGTAGCAAAACTGGCGCCTTTGTGGCGCTCAAGAACAAGGGGAATTGACGACAGATTGCCAGCCACTACTTGTTCATCTTTACTCAGTGCAACAAATGAACGTAGGTGGTCGGACGCTGAGGTGATTGTTGAGCCATTTGGCGAATGTTGGCCATTGTCTTTGGCTATCGCTAACTTAACCGCGTCAATACCGAGGTTTTCATAGAGAGTAATCAGCGCGTTTGTTTTGGCATTAACGGCAGCATTCGATTCCGAAATAAACAAGTCGCTGCTCGTTAATCGCCAAAAATAAACAATTAAAACAATGGCAATACAAGCTAGAGTGGTGAGCAATACGCCTACGCGAAAACTTGAACTACGCGTAAAGTCGCGTATTGCTATCATGCAAGCCCATCCGCTATTCGATACCCTGTGCCTCTTACGGTTTCGATGAGCGGGACATTAAACGCTTTATCCACTTTCTGGCGCAAGCGGCTAATGTGAACATCTATCACATTCGTTTGCGGGTCGAAATGATAATTCCAAACCTGCTCAAGCAGCATACTTCGCGTCACAACTTTACCCTTGTGACGGAGCAGGCATTCAAGCAATTGAAATTCTTTAGACTGCAGGTCAATCTCTTGATCGCCACGCAATACTTTGCGGTTAACCAGGTCTAGAGTGAGGTCGCCTACTTTTATCAGCGTTTTGTCTTCACCTTCTTTGTTACGACCTGCAAGGCCCTCAACGCGAGCAAGTAACTCTTCAAAGGCAAAAGGCTTAGTTAAATAATCATTAGCGCCTGTGCGAAGGCCTTTGACCTTGTCTTCAACCTGACTTTTTGCACTCAGTAATAAAACGGGCGTTGTGTTGCCTTCTTCGCGAAGTTTTTCTAAAACAGAAAAACCGTCGAGTTCGGGCAGCATCACATCCAGAATTACGGCGTCTAATTCGTTACTTGACGCCTGTTGGTAGCCTGATGTTCCATCACCTACAGTAATACATTCATGCCCTTCACCCAATAGTCCATTTGCAATGTGCGAGGCAACCTTTGGATCATCTTCTACAAGTAGCACTTTCATTATTACGCTTCTTTTGTTTATCAACATTCACACACTTGTTTGGCGTTGCTGTCGCCATTATGTGGCGATTCATCGTCAGCAAGCAAAATCAAGCAGTCGCAAAGCAGTATCGCTTTCACATGCTTTTACGAGCGTTAAGTAACGAAACGATCACTTTTAAGCTTTTTCGCATGTAGCGACAATTTGTTCAGGTGTCTAGTGCCCTAGGGGGCGCATGCACAGTGCATTGGCTTGCTCTACACTATTGAACTGCGCTCTCAAACTGTACTCTTGAACTGTACTGGGGCCCCGGTCAACGTGCACCTTGATCAAACACTTAACTTAGTTAGCCTCTGTCAAAACGCATGCTGGCGTTGTAAGGCGTGAAGTGTTGAACATCGCCTCGTGCACATTTTTCCTGAACTTCGTGCCAATATTCAGGGGTCATCAAATCACCGTGTAACGATTTAAGTATATCTTTGAACTTGCGTTTACCTACAATGAAGTGCTCAAACTGCTCGGGGAATACGTCGTTAGGCGCTACCGAGAGCGTATCAATAGCATAAGGATCGTCAGATTTCGGCAGGGATCTAAAATTGCGCTCATTCATTAAACAAATTTCATCATAGTCGTAGAAAATAACGCGGCCATGACGGGTAATACCGAAGTTTTTATGTAGCATGTCGCCAGGAAATATGTTGGCCATGGCAATTTGCTTAATGCACAGTCCAAGCTCATCTAGTGCACGGGTAATTTTCTCTTCATCAGTTTCTTCTTGTAGATACAGATTAAGCGGCGTCATTTTTCGCTCAATATACATGTGCTTTATAATGAGTTCTGTTTCCGTAAACTCCAGGCTCGATGCACACGTCTCTTTGAGTTCATCAATTAACTCAGGCTCAATTCTGTCTAGCGGAAACCTAAAATTAACATATTCATGAGTGTCGGCCATTCGGCCCACACGGTCTGACATTTTTACGAGTTTGTAGCATTCCTTAACGTGCTCACGCGTGATTTTTTTACTCTCTGCAAACTCGTCTTTAATAATCTTGAACACCACGCCATAAGAGGGAAGATGGAAAACCATCATGACTAGGCCTCGAATGCCAGGGGCCGCCTCAAATTTGTCGTCTGACTCGTCCATGTGCTGCAAGAAGTTGCGATAAAACACTGTTTTACCGTGCTTGTAGTGTCCCATTGCCATATACAGCTCGAAGTGCTTTTTATTGGGGAGAAGCTCTTGAAGAAAGGCGGCAACTTCCGCAGGATTTTGAGTGTCAGCCATAAAGTAGCTGCGAGCAAAACCGAAAATAACGCTTAAGTCTTTGCGATCTGTTAGCAGCGCATCCACAAACATATGGGGGTCGTTATAGCGTCTCATGGCGATAACAAACGGCAGCGTTTCTTCGGGCATGCAAATTCGCCCAATCAGGTAAGCGGCTTTTCCTCTAAAAAACGTAGGCTTAAGGATTTCCACAGCTTGAACGCTGGCTAGCTGCTCCTTGTTCAATCGAGCGCGAAGCGCGCTTTCAAGGTTCTGTAGGTCTCGCTCGAAGTTTTCAAACGGAATGTTGTATCGATATATCTTAAAAATTGACTCGTACATTTCACGCACCGTGGTGGTGGTGTCGAAGCTGTTAATCACTTTGTCTCTGTCTTGCCCGGGTAAGAAACAGCGGCTGGGCAAGACAAACATCATATCGTTATCGATTTTTCTATGTTTAAACAAGCGGCCAATTACAGAGTTGTAAAAGGTTTCGGCTAGCTCAAACTGGGGGTGGCCTTCTAGCTGTAATGCAAATACTTTCTTAAGCTCTTGCCAGAAAGCGTCGTCTTTTTGATGTACTTGAGTTAGCTGATAAATTTCGGCGACAGCGTCTGACAGGCTTTGCTCGTAAATGGTTATTCGCTCTTTAGAGGCAAGCTGAGTTTCTTTCCAATTTCCCTTTTCGAACCTTTCTTGAGCGCCACGGGTGATACGGGTGAACCATCGATAACTCTTATCGAAATGAGACAGAATTTGATAAGCAACTTTTCTTACCAAACTCTTATCTTGGCTAGTAGCTAACTCTTGCATGGTCGTGTGTTCCTTATTTTGTTACTCGCTATATCTACCACAAAATAGATAGCTTGAAGAGTGAAGTTTGGCGCAGATAGCGATTAAGTTACCAATTATCAGACACTTTTTTGTTTTATTATACTTTCGTTTAATGTATTCTGTTGGCGGATTAATAACCAATTATAAGTTTGTATTTGATGGGTTTTAATATTCTTATTTGTGATGACTCGGCGCTGGCACGAAAAATGGCGAGAAGCAATTTGCCAGATGGCTTTGCTGAAACTATTTACGAAGTGTCAAATGGTATGGACGCGTTGGAAGTATTGGCTCATCACACAATAGACTTGGTTTTACTGGACCTGACCATGCCTGTTCTTGGTGGTATCAGTGTGTTGAGTGAAATAAAACGCCGTCAGCTAGAAACGTTTGTTATCGTCGTGTCTGGCGATATTCAGCCAATGATGCAAGAAAAAGTGATGTCTTTAGGTGCACTGGGCTTTATAGAAAAGCCAATAAAACGGGATGTGCTAACGTCAGTTTTGCAGCGCTTTGGTTTTATTCTTCCCGATACTTACAAACCAGCGATTGCAGTTTAAGATTTTAACGACTTATAAAAAGCGTTGATAAAGGTTGATGAGAAAAATTGACGAAAAAGGGCGAACTGTGGTTCGCCCTTTTTTATATGCGTGTCCCGTCCTGAAATACGTTGACATAGAAGCTTAAACCCTATGCGGCGGCACCTCTGTTCGCATAACCCTTACACCTACCAATTCAACTTCCCCAGTATATCGATCCTCACCATTACTCGAAAACTCGAAGTTAAATACACTGTGCCAGTCAGGCTTTCCATATTTGAATGAAAATCGTGTTTTAGCTCTCGCCACACTAAGCAATTGTAAACCGTGTTTATCGCAGTATTGCTTAAGGTATGTGTTTGTTTGCTCAGAAATGGCTCGAATGCGCCAAAACTGGTAGCCAGTAAACCCAATAACCATCCACACCACTAACTCAAGTAACGTCATTTACTTTCTCGCTTGTGCAAACAATTGTTGAAATGCATTGCTGAGAATCTGAGGGTTGGCTTTGGAATGCAGGAGTGTTAGCACTTGTCTGCGTAACTTCGGGACTTGTACTAAATCTGAAAAGAAGCCTGCGAATAAGGCGCCCTTATGACCCTCTTTTTCATCAACGTTTGCCGCCTGCTCTAAAAAGGCACTAAGCAGTAGTGGCTCCATTTGCTCGAAATGACGTGCTGCAATAACGCTTAAAATATCAAGTCTCTGCGACTTTTCGCTTTTTAATAGTTCGAGTAGTTTGTTGTTAATGGTCGGGTGGAAACTACCTTCTGACGTGCCTCTCAGCGCCGCTAAATTGATGTCGTCACTTTTATCTATCTCAATTAAATACGCCGCTAATAGATTTTCAGGCAGAGAAACGCTTTCGCTCATTTCCATCAATGTGTTAAGAAAAACCTGTGAGTAGAGTGAAGTGTTGGTTTCAATTGCTTGCGTTAATCCGTCTTGTTTGGGGTGTTGGCTTAGGCTTTGTACAAAGTCGGCTACGCTTTGCATGGATATTTGCTGCCAGTCAACCAGTTGTGGGGCTTGAATGTAGGCCTCAACTTTCTGCGCCTCTTCACTTAAAGGTTGGTTTAGGGTGCGTTTAACTAGTGCGTTAAATTGAGCGAGCTGCGATTGATTGGGAACAAACGAATAAGGATTGTCAGGCAGTGTTTGCGCGTTTTCAGTATCTTCAGCAACAGACTGACCTAGTGCATCAACAATAATCTCTAGAAAATGATTTCTTGCTGCGGCAACCACTAAGCCTTGCTCATCAAGTGGCAGTTTCACAAACCAAATGTAGTGTTGCGTAGAGGCATTTTTATTCCAAAATACGATGCCGAACCACGCGTGCTGCTGACGAGGGTAGGGCGCGTAAGCACTGCCGTTTTCTATTTCTAGAAAAGTCTGACTATCTGTGGGTTCAAGGCGACGACCTAAATCAAAAACATGGTATTCAGTGCCTGCATGTAACAAAAACTCGCTGATAGAATTAATACTGTTAGCGCTCATAACTCGTTCCAAAATACTGCTTTAATCAAAATTTGCCAGGCTGTCACATCTATTTAAAGGGGCACGTCGATGAGATACCGCCAACAAAGACGGATAATGGTATCACAGCAGAAGAAATTCAACGATAAGACACGCGGACTTATGTTGACCTTTAGCCCCTGATATACTGCGCGCTTCGAAATAGAAGCGTTTTTGAATTGCGGAGAGGATGTGATTAAAACGAATAGCACTCATCACATAGCATTAAGTAAAGCATTGATACAATTAGAAACAGACATGTATCAGGATGGTATTTGGCCAAATGAAGAGCCTGCGGAACAAGACCTAAATAATGCTATGGAAAGTGCGGTTCCTTTTGCGGTCGACTGTTTAGCGTTTGAGAGTTGGTTGGCTTTTATTTTTATTCCCAAAATGCGCATTTTGTTGAAACAGGAAATGCCTTTACCACCCATGCAAATTACGCCAGCAGCAGAAATATATCTGTCATCGGCGCATCAGCGCACTCTGTCCCAGCTTCAAGTTATTGATAATATTGCCAATGGAGACATTGGGTGAGCAAACACAACGCACTATGAAGAACGATTTAAAAGGCCAATTAACTGTGCATTCAGATGAGCAAATAATAGGAAAGGCAAGCGTTGGTGAGGAAGAGAGTGTTAATGCTCTTCATTTGCCTGTGTTGTACCAAGATGAACATATCATCGCGATTGAGAAGCCGCCAGGCCTACTAGTACACAGAAGCCCGATTGATAGACATGAAACGGTGTTCGCAGTACAGACACTGAGAGACCAGATAGGCCAGCACGTCTATCCTGCTCATCGTTTAGACCGACCCACTTCAGGTGTGCTGGTGTTTAGCTTTAGCTCAGAAATTGCAGCAAAGCTTGGACAGCAGATGATGGACAAGCAGGTAGTAAAAACGTATCACGCTATAGTTCGCGGTTTTGTGCATCACACAGGGTATATCGATTACGCCCTAAAATACCGCTACGACAAAATAGCCGACAAGCATAAGCGCCCGCAGCAGCCGCCACAACCAGCATCAACTATGTATCAGTCAGTGGCAAAATTCGAAGTGCCTGAGCCTGTGGGCAAATACCAAAGTGCACGATATTCGCTAGTTAAGCTTTCTCCTAGTACCGGTCGTAAACATCAGCTTCGTCGGCACATGGTTCATATTCGTCACCCCATTATCGGCGACACGACCCACGGGGACGGCAAACAAAACAAATTCGCCAAGCAGCACTTTAATTTTAACAATTTGGCCTTAAGTTGTACTCAAATGGGCTTTTCTCATCCTATCACTGGAAAGTGGGTAACGATTAATTCACAGATGCACGGTGAAATGCGACTATGGCTCGAAAAATTAGCGCCGTTTTGCGTTTAGGTTGATAAAATAGTAAGAATTTCCGCCTGTCGACAAAGGCGACGATCATTGGTTTAAGAGGTAAAAATGGCAACATTGAAAATTATTGCGGGTACAGTTTACGGCAATGCGCAACACGTAGCTGAGCAGGTGGAAGAGAACTTAGCTGAACAGGGCGTGGATTGCTCACTAGAAAGCGACCCGTCGGTTGCAGATTTTACTGATGCTGACGCACTTTTGATCATTACCTCTACAACAGGGCAGGGCGATGTACCACCAAACCTTGAGTTTGTGTTTTCAGATCTGAAAGACGAATCACCTATGCTAACCGGCAAGCCATTCGCGGTAGCAGCGCTAGGCGATAGCAGCTATGGCGATAGTTTCTGTGGTGCGGGTAAACAGTTTCAAGCGTTACTGATCGAGCTACAAGGTAACGCAGTTGCCGATATGTTAGAGGTTGACGCGATTGAAACCCTAGAGCCCGAAAAAGACGTAGTAGAGTGGGTCAACACCATTAAAGATAAGCTGTTGGCTTAAGTCTTAGGAGTGTCCTGATTACGAAAAGAAAGAGGCGCATAAGCGCCTCTTTTAATTTGTGAGTCTTTCAGCATGTGGCTCGGCTAATTGAAAATTAACCCGAGCCGTTAGCGATAAGCCAGAAATACTGCTTATTCTACGCCGCGAAGTAGCGCGTTGATACCTACTTTCGCGCGGGTCTTCGCATCTACTTTCTTCACGATGATAGCAGCGTAAAGGCTGTATTTTCCATCTGCGCTTGGCAGGTTACCCGCCACGACTACTGAACCTGCTGGTACACGGCCATAGTGAACTTCACCGGTTTCGCGGTCATAAATACGAGTGCTCTGACCGATATAAACGCCCATTGAGATAACAGAACCTTCTTCAACAATCACGCCTTCTACGATTTCAGAACGCGCGCCGATAAAGCAGTTATCTTCAATAATGGTGGGGTTAGCCTGAAGCGGTTCTAATACGCCACCAATGCCCACGCCACCAGAAAGGTGAACATTCTTACCAATTTGCGCGCACGAGCCTACTGTCGCCCATGTATCAACCATAGTACCTTCGTCAACAAACGCACCAATGTTTACGTAAGAAGGCATAACAACCGCGTTCTTGCCTACGAATGTACCCGTACGTACCGCTGCTGGTGGAACAATACGCGCGCCGTCAGCCGCAAACTGTTCAGCAGTATAGTTTGTATACTTAAGCGGTACTTTGTCATAAAACTTACTTTCGGCGCCTTCAATCACATCGTTGTTGTGAAGACGGAAGAAAAGTAGAACAGCTTTTTTAAGCCATTGATGTACTACCCATTCGCCAGCAATTTTTTCAGCAACGCGCGCTTTACCTGTGTTTAAAAGGTCAATAGCTTGTGCTACTGCATCTCTTACTTCATCTGGTGCAGATGAAGGGCTAATGCTATCGCGATTTAAGAAGGCGTCTTCAATGATGGCTTTCAATTCATTCATGGTATTGTGATATCTTCAAGTTGGTCGAGTTTGAACAGGATACGCTTTTTAAGGTTCACCTGTTGTTCTTGGGTTAATGCTTTGCCAGCCTCATTGCTGACGATAAAAATATCTTCGGCTCGCTCGCCAATGGTGGCAATTTTCGCAAGCTTAAGTGTCATATTAGTATCAACGAATGCGTGACCAATTTTAGCTAAAATGCCCGGAGCGTCTAGGGCTTCTAACTCAATAAGCGTGGCTTCATCGTTGATATTGAAAAAGCGTACCTTAGTAGGCACGTCAAGTTGTTTCATTTGCCGAGGCAATTTACGCTTATTTTCGTGCGAACGCCCCGGCTTTTCAAGTTGGGCAGAAATAGCATTTTCAATGGAGGCAATGCGAGACTCTGAGCTTATACGACTGCCGTCATTTTCAAGAATAAGCATGCTATCGAACACATAGCCGTCTCTAGTTACGGTAACGTGGGCGTCGTGAATTGAACAGTTGCGACTGTCCAGCACTGACGCGACTTGCGCAAACAAGGCCTTTCTATCTTTGCCGTAAACAAACACCTCAGTGCCACCTTTCGCACTGTTATCATTTGCTTTTACTAACAGGCCATCGTGCTCTGGTGTAAGCCATTCATTCTGAGCTTTAATAATTTCATCAGTATGCCACGCGATTTGCGTAGGCTTAAAGCGAACAAAGTAATCGTCGTCCAGGCGGGCCCACAGTGCATCAATAGCAACAGGCTCAATAGCGCGCTCTTGCAAAATTTGCCTTGCTTGGTGTTTGTGAGTAGTTACTCGCTCGCTCAATGTTACTTGACACTGTAGTCCATTATCCAATGCCTTTTGCGTCATTAAATATAACTCGCGAAGTAAAGATGCTTTCCAGTCGTTCCAAAGATTGTCATTGGTGGCACGAATATCGGCAAGGGTGAGCGTATAAAGCAAATTAAGGTGATTGTGGCTTCTTACCGCGCCAGCAAACTCGCTTATAACGTCTGGGTCATAAATATCGCGGCGTTGGGCTACCACTGACATCAGTAGGTGGTTTTCTACAAGCCATGCAATCATTTCAGCATCGTCGCTGGGAACATCGTGTTGCTGACAGAACTTTGCTACATCTTGGGCCCCTAGCGTGGAATGATCGCCATTTCTACCTTTAGCGATGTCGTGGAAAATAGCAGCGATATAAAGCACTTCTGGTTTATCGAGGTTTCTGCAAATTCTGCCACAGCGCGGAAAGTCTTTATTTGCCTTTGAGAAAAAGTAGTTAACATGCTTCACTAATCGGTGAGTGTGCTCGTCCACCGTGTAGGCGTGAAACAAGTCGAACTGCATCATACCTACAATCGCATCCCATTCAGGAAGATAAGCTTGTAAAATGCCGTATTGATGCATGATGTCCCATGCAAAATCAAAGAACTCAGGCTGTTTCATTAAGCGCATGAATTTTTCGCGGCACAGCGGGCGCTCAACATAGTATTCTGCTTCAAAAGCGCGGTGAGCGTTGCGCAGCTGACGTATGCAAATCGTACTGAGGCCTTGTACCTCTGGCGTGTTGGCCACCAAATGCAGAAAGTCCAAGATTGCTTCGGGAGAGGAGAACACGGTTTCGTGTCGTGGCGATATCATATTATCGAGCAGCTCGAAATCTTCGTTTATGATCACGCTTTTCTGAACGCTTTGGTTCAGCATGTCGTACTTGAAGCGCTGAAGCAGCATTTGATTCAGTTCAGACACCCGCGCCACTGTGCGGAAAAAGTCCCGCATCATTTTTTCGACAGACGATTTACCTTCTTCACCATACCCCATCATTTTTGCAACGTCAGGTTGGTAATCAAACAGCAGTCGGTTTTCGCTTCTGCCTGCAACCAGGTGCAGTGCACAACGCATTTTCCAAAGGTGCATGCGACAAGCAATTAATTCACTGTGCTCTTGTTCTGTAAAGTAGCCGTGGCCTACTAAATTCCAGCCGTCATATTCTTTAAAATGCTTTTTGGCGACCCAGCCAATAGATTGAATATCACGCAAACACCCGGGGTTTTCTTTGATGTTAGGTTCAAGGTTATAAGCGGTACCGTTGAATTTGGCGTGGCGTTTTTTCTGCTCGTCGTACTTGGCTGAGAAAAACGCTTTGCTCGACCATGAGTTTCGACCGTTAACTTCATCCCACAATTTATCAAAGGTGGCTTCACTGCCGCAAAGTAATCGGCTTTCCACTAAATTGGTCGCAATCGTAATATCGTCTCTTGCTAGCTTGACCGTTTCTTTGATAGTGCGAACTGACTGGCCAACATCTAATTTGATATCCCATAAAAGGGTGATGAACATGCCAATTTTTTCTTGCACATCGGGCTTAAGCTTCTTTTTACTAACTATGAGTAAATCGATGTCTGAATGAGGTTGCAGATGACCACGGCCGTAACCACCAACGGCGCAAAGCGATAATTCGTCGACGGTATCTAAACCATAAAGTTGCCAAAGATGACAAAGCAATGCATCGACGAACTGTGCACGACCGGTAACGAGCTGATTAACCGGCGTAGCGTCGAAGGACTCCGTTATCCAGACATAACTGGCTTCCACGCATGATTTAATGGCGGGAATTTCATCAACAGAGCTAATTGTGTCGATATTCTTTATCAGTGATTGCAGCGTCAAAATACACCTTTGAAATAGACTTCTTTTTAGACGCTAAGAACAATAGCATGAATTGCTAGTAGTTCGCAGTAGCAAATTAATGCATAAGTTAGGTTGAATTGTGAATATTTATGGTTTTTTGTTATAGGTGTGTAGCGCAGTAAATATGAGGGGAGTGGGCACACGATGCCGAACTTTGATAGTTGGAATTTGAGCTAACGAGCCAATAAAAAGCAGCCGCGAATTCAACGGCTGCTTTGCATAATTCGATAGACTCAATCTTCTGAAATCATATTTTTAACGCGATTATTTGAAACGTTATCAATATTGTCGAAGTCGATTTATCCGTGAGAAATGATGCGTTCCAAGGTTTCTTCTTCGCGAAGCGTAAGAATCTCAACGCCGGTTTCAGTGACCAATAGGGTGTGCTCCCATTGGGCGCTTAAACTTCTGTCTTTAGTTACCACCGTCCATTGGTCTGGTAGCACTTTTGAGTAGCGCTTGCCTGCGTTGACCATAGGCTCGATGGTAAAGCACATGCCTGGCTCTAACACATCACCCGTACCTGGCTTACCGTAGTGAACAATTTGTGGTTCTTCGTGGAAACTAGCGCCAATACCGTGGCCACAGTATTCACGAACTATTGAATAGTTATGCGCTTCAGCATGGGTTTGACAAATATGACCGATATCGCCAAGACGCATGCCCGGTTTCACTTGCTCAATAGCTTTGTATAAGCATTCTTGGGTAACGCGAATTAGGCGTTCTGCAAGAATAGAAGGCTTACCCACCACAAACATTTTTGACGTATCGCCATGATAGCCATCTTTAATAACTGTCACGTCGATATTAATGATGTCGCCGTCTTTCAGTTTTTTGTCAGAAGGAATACCGTGGCAAATACAGTGGTTTACCGACGTACAGATAGACTTTGGAAAAGGCGGATGGCCATAGTTTAAAGGCGCAGGTACCGCTTTTTGCTCATTCACAATGTAGTCGTGGCAAATAGTATTTAGCTCATCTGTGGTAACGCCTTTCTTTACGTAAGGCCCTATCATAGTAAGCACCTCGGCTGCCAATTTACCGGCTACGCGCATTTTTTCGATTTCTTCTGGGGTTTTGATAATAGCTGTCACAGCGCCTCTCAAATCGTTTGAAACTAGTTTGATGAAGAATTTTGATTACTTACGCATTATAACACTATTCAGGTCATTCTTAGTAAGGTTATGATACTGTTGGCTTTTATCTGCTAAAGGCAGAGGTGGAAAGCGAGCTCATTAAGGGTTCTATACTTTCTTTAACCTAAATACTTCAAATTGTCGCTTTTTACCCTCAAAACTTGAGGCTTAGGTGGTATTGTGATATAAAGCGCGCGCCCTGACGGAAAGCTCATTTTGCCACGTGCATTTGGCACCGTTTTAGAGGGTAAATTTATTTTATTAAAACACACATATACCGACACTTCGTATCGGGGTGTTCAGTTCAATTTAGGTTGGTCTGAATCGATACAAGGGGTATATGGAGGCCTAACCCCAAGAGGAAAATAAAATGGCTAATGTTTCTATGCGTGACATGCTGAAAGCAGGTGTGCATTTCGGTCACCAAACTCGTTACTGGAACCCAAAGATGAAGCCTTTCATCTTCGGCGCTCGTAACAAAGTTCATATCATCAACCTTGAAAAAACGGTTCCACTTTTCAACAACGCACTTAACTACCTTTCAGGTGTTGCGTCTAAGAAAGGTAAAATCCTTTTCGTTGGTACTAAGCGCGCAGCTGGCGAAGCAGTTAAAGATGCTGCTCTTAAGTGCGACCAGTACTACGTAAACAAGCGTTGGTTAGGTGGTATGCTGACTAACTGGAAAACAGTACGTCAGTCAATCAAGCGTCTTAAAGATCTTGAGCAGCAAAGCCAAGACGGTACGTTTGAGAAGCTAACTAAGAAAGAAGCACTTATGCTTCAGCGCGAAATGGACAAGCTTGAAAACAGCCTTGGCGGTATCAAAGACATGGGCGGTCTTCCAGACGCGATCTTTGTTATCGACGCAGATCACGAGCACATTGCTGTAACAGAAGCTCGTAACCTAGGTATTCCTGTTGTTGGTGTTGTTGATACTAACTCTAACCCAGACGGTGTTGATTACATCATCCCTGGTAACGACGATGCTATCCGCGCTATCCAACTTTACTTGGATGCTGCTGCAAACGCTATCAACTCAGGTCGCGAAAGCAACCTTGAAGTACAAGCTGAGCAAGACGACTTCGTAGAAGCAGCAGAGTAATTCTGATTGCTTACTGTCATATCTTAATAATATGGCAGTACTACAATACGAAACGTATTGAGAGGGGCGACATCGCCCCTTTTACCTAACGAATTTATATTTAATGCTGAGGAATTGAAAAATGGCAGTGACTGCAGCACTAGTTAAAGAACTGCGCGAACGTACTGGCGCAGGTATGCTGGATTGTAAAAAAGCCCTGGTTGAAACGGATGGTGACATTGAGTTAGCCATTGAAAACATGCGTAAATCAGGCCAAGCGAAAGCGGCTAAAAAAGCAGGCCGTATCGCAGCTGAAGGTGTAATCCTTACTAAGGTTGAAGCAGGTCGTGCGACTATGCTTGAACTTAACTGTGAAACTGACTTCGTAGCACGTGACGAAGGTTTCCTTAAGTTTGGTAACGAGCTACTAGAAGTAGCTGCTGCTAACAACATCAACGACATCGACGCGCTTAACGATGCAGAACTTAACGGTTCTAAAGTAAGCGAAGTTCGTGACGCACTTGTTGCTAAAATCGGCGAAAACATCTCTCCTCGTCGCGTTATCAACGTTGAAGGCGATACACTAGGCGCGTATGTACACGGCGGCCGTATTGGTGTTATCTCTATCCTTACTGGCGGTGACGAAGAGCTAGCGAAAGACGTTGCAATGCACGTTGCAGCTGCAAGTCCGCAGTTCGTTAAGCCTGAAAACGTTCCAGCAGAAGTTGTTGAGAAAGAGAAAGAAATCCAAATCGAAATCGCTATCCAGTCTGGTAAGCCAGCTGATATCGCTGAGAAAATGGTTGCAGGCCGCATGAAGAAGTTCACTGGCGAAGTGAGCTTGACTGGTCAGCCTTTCGTAAAAGATCCTTCAATCTCTGTTGCTGAGCTTCTTAAGAACAACAGCGCAGACGTAATCAACTTCGTACGTTTCGAAGTTGGTGAAGGTATCGAGAAGAAGACTGAAGACTTCGCTGCTGAAGTAGCTGCTCAAATGGCGGCTGCTAAGAAATAATTGAGTGTTTATCTTTTGCATTAAGCAATAGTTAGATAAACTACAAAGCACCTCTTAGGAGGTGCTTTTTTATAGCTGAACGTCTTTAGTGTTGCCATTGCAATGCGTAAGTGTGAAGCTAGGCGAGATTAAGTACGCGCCTGCCTGACAAACGAAAGCGCTTTGTCCTATGTTTTTTACATCGGTGGCTTGTTGAAAGACATAGGACAAAACGGGTTTACGAGGACAATTCAAACTATGAGTATCACACCAAAATCAGCATACCGACGCATTTTGTTAAAGCTTAGTGGTGAAGCCCTAATGGGGGCGGAAGGCTTTGGCATAGACCCTAAAGTGCTAGATAGAATGGCACAAGAAATTAAAGAGCTGGTTGAACTTGGTGTTCAAGTTGGTCTTGTTATCGGTGGTGGTAACTTGTTCCGTGGCGAAGGCTTAGCAAAAGCGGGAATGAACCGCGTTGTTGGCGATCACATGGGAATGCTGGCTACCGTAATGAATGGCTTAGCCATGCGCGATGCGCTTCATCGTGCATTTGTAAATGCGCGAATGATGTCAGCAATACCGCTAAACGGTGTTTGCGATGCCTACAACTGGGCAGAAGCCATTAGCCTTCTTAAGTCAGGCCGTGTTGTTATCTTCTCTGCCGGTACAGGCAACCCTTTCTTTACCACAGACTCAGCGGCTTGTTTACGCGGTATCGAAATTGAAGCCGACGCGGTATTGAAAGCGACAAAAGTTGATGGTGTTTACAGCGATGATCCGGTGAAAAATCCAGAAGCAACGCTTTATGAAGAACTGACTTATCAAGAAGTACTAGAAAAAGAACTTAAAGTGATGGACTTGTCAGCGTTTACTTTGGCGCGCGATCACAGCTTGCCAATTCGCGTATTCAACATGAATAAGCCAGGTTGCCTGAAGCGTGTTGTGATGGGCGAAAAAGAAGGTACTGTTATTCGCCACGCTGACAACGATTAATTAAGAACAATAGGATACAAATCGTGATTGATGAAATTGAATTAGATGCGCAAGAGCGCATGGAAAAAAGCCTAGTTTCTCTTAAGGGCCAATTCAGCAAAATCCGCACAGGTCGTGCGCATCCAAGCCTTCTAGATGGCATCATGGTACCTTATTACGGCGTAGACACGCCGCTAAAGCAAGTGGCTAACGTCGTTGCAGAAGACAGTCGTACTCTAGCGTTAACTGTGTTTGATAAAAGCGCCATTCAAGCGGTAGAAAAAGCCATTATGCAGTCTGATTTGGGTTTAAACCCAATGAGTGCAGGTGGTTCAATTCGTATTCCTCTTCCTCCACTTACTGAAGAGCGTCGTAAAGACCTTATCCGCGTTGTTCGCAATGAAGCGGAAGGTGGTCGTGTCGCTATCCGTAACATCCGTCGTGACGCGAACGGTGACATCAAAGATCTTCTTAAAGAAAAAGAAATCAGTGAAGATGAGAGCCGCGCTGCTGAAGAGAACATTCAATCTATTACTAACGATTTCATTAAGAAAGTTGACAGCATGCTTGCTGACAAAGAAAAAGAACTAATGGAAGTATAAGTAAGTATTATGATTGGAAAGCGTTTAAGCGCAGCCAAATCGACAAAAGCAGAGGTGCCAGCAGAATCTGCTGGCCCGAAGCATGTTGCAATCATTATGGATGGCAATGGTCGATGGGCGCAAAAGAAAGGGAAAATTCGTACCTTTGGTCATAAAGCCGGGGTAGAGTCTGTTCGTTCTGTTGTGCGCTTTGCACGTCAAAACGGTATTGAATCACTTACGCTATTCGCGTTTTCAAGTGAGAACTGGAAACGTCCTGAGGAAGAAGTCAGTGTCTTAATGGAGCTGTTCAATCTTGTCCTCAATAGCGAAGCAAAAAGACTACACAAAAATGGTGTACGTCTACAGGTTATTGGTGATGTTGAGGCGTTTGATGCCAAGCTTGTCGAAAAAATTCGTAAAGCTGAAGACATGACCAAAGACAACAAAGATTTGGTCTTGAATATCGCCGCAAATTACGGTGGTAGGTGGGACATTGTAAACGCGGCTAAGCAGCTTGCTACGCAAGTGAAAAGCGGCGAACTTGATGTGGAAAGCATCTGTGAAGACGCACTGAATGCGCACATTTCAACAGCTAACCTTCCTGAGTTAGACCTCCTTATCCGCACAGGTGGCGAACACCGTATTAGCAACTTCTTGCTGTGGCAATGTGCCTATGCAGAGTTGTACTTTACCGACGTACTATGGCCCGACTTCAACGAAGACGTGTTTCAATTGGCCGTAGACGATTTTAACGTTCGCCAACGTCGCTTCGGTTTAACCGGTGAACAGGTGGTCACAGCCGATGGTTAACACCATACAGGCAATTATCAGGCTTGCCCTGGTAACGATAGCCAAGGGCAAATTATGCTAAAACAACGAATAATAACTGCATTAATCCTCGCGCCACTGGCGCTTTACGCTATTCTCTTTCTTCCTATTTTTTGGTTTGAAATAGCCATTGCTGGTGTTGTCGGCATTGGCGCTTATGAATGGGCGAATATGTCAGGTGTATGTGAACGTCCTAAAAAGCTCATTTATATGGCAGGTGCCTTTGCCATATGTATAGCCTTGTCTCTTATTGTTGATGCCAGCACGATTTGGTATCAAGGCCAATTACATGGTTTATACCGTGCCATATTAACGGTTGCCGTATTATGGTGGATAGCGTCTTTATTTATGGTGCTAGCCTATCCCAAATATTCCAAGTTCTGGAAAGACAGTCGCAGCGTTAGAACCCTATTTGGAGCACTTACGCTTATACCCACATGGGTAGCGGTTGTTGCGCTTCGCACGAGCTTGCACGATGTTGATCCTTTCTACGGCGCTTCACTCATCTTCTATGTGCTGGGGATTGTTTGGGCTGCAGATATAGGTGCATTCTTTGTTGGCGTAAAATTCGGACGCCACAAGTTACGCCCTAACGTATCGCCAGGTAAAAGTTTAGAAGGCTTGTTGGGCGGTATTGCAGCTTCATTCGCTATTATCGCTTTTGCGGCCCTTCACTATCAGGTAGAGCCTTCGCGTATTTGGCTTCACCTTGCTATTGGCGGTATTACGGTGGCTGTTTCCGCCCTTGGCGATTTAAACGAAAGCATGCTTAAGCGTTGTGCGGGCATTAAAGACAGCGGCAAAATTCTCCCTGGGCACGGTGGTGTACTCGATAGAATCGACAGCTTAACTGCGGCATTCCCTGTTTTTGCGTTCTGCTATGTAACCTGGATGGCGTAATGCAAACAGTAACAGTGTTAGGGGCCACAGGCTCCATTGGTTGTAATACACTCGACGTAATAAACCGCCACCCAGACAAATATCGCGTATTTGCTATTACTGGCAACTCACAGCTTGAATTGCTTATGGAGCAGGCTCAGAAATGCGCGCCGCGCTATGTGGTAATTGCTGATGACGCAAACTACAAACTAGCCTGTGAGTTAGCATCCCAGTACGGTGTGGATGCAGAAATTCTCGCTGGTATTAAGGCGCTGGAAGAAGTATCCAGTGCACCTGAAGTTGATGCTGTAATGGCAGCCATTGTGGGTGCAGCAGGGCTTTTACCTACACTGGCAGCAGTAAAAGCGGGTAAACGGGTTTTGCTTGCCAATAAAGAAGCGTTAGTCATGTCTGGTGCTTTATTTATCGAGGCTGCGAACCAAAGCGGCGCTGAAATTCTTCCTATCGACAGCGAGCACAACGCCATATTCCAGTGCCTACCGCACGATTATGAATACGGTAACTTTGCTGCATCCGGCATTCGTAAAATTCTCTTAACGGGTTCTGGTGGTCCGTTTAGAGAAAGACCGCTTGATAGCTTCTCGTCAATTACAATCGATGAAGCCAGTACACACCCTAACTGGTCGATGGGCAGAAAAATTACAATCGACTCTGCAACTATGATGAACAAGGGGCTCGAGTTCATTGAAGCTTGTTGGTTGTTCGGTGCTGGTGCAGATGATATTGATGTGGTTATTCACCCGCAAAGTATTATTCATTCTATGGTGCAATATGTTGATGGCTCCGTGATCGCACAAATGGGCAATCCTGACATGCGTACCCCTATTGCTTATGGTTTGGCGCATCCTGAGCGAATCGAAGCGGGCGTGACGCCGCTCGACTTTTCTGACATTGGCAATTTCAGTTTTCAAACCCCTTGTTTTGAGCGTTATCCGAATTTGAAGCTGGCTATTGATGCGTGTAAAGAAGGGCAATGTGCAACAACGCGAGTGAATGCGTCAAATGAAGTGGCTGTCGAAGCCTTTTTAGAAGGCAAGATTCAGTTTTGTGATATTGCTAAAGTAAATGACGCCACGCTTAATGCTATGCCCAATGTGTCGGTGAATTCTATTCAGCAAATACTAGAGCAAGACAGCCTTGCAAGAGCAAAAGCTAACGAGATTATTCGAGGTAAATTCCAGTGCTAGCATTTTTATGGAGCCTTGGTGCATTCATTGTAGCCTTAGGTATTTTGGTTGCTGTACATGAATGGGGGCACTTTTATGTGGCTCGTAAATGCGGTGTGCAGGTAGAGCGCTTCTCAATTGGTTTTGGAAAGCCTATATGGCGTAAAACAAGTAAATCAGGCACAGAATATGTCATCGCTATGATCCCATTAGGTGGATACGTGCGCATGCTCGATGGACGCATTGATGACGTACCTCCTGAGTTAGAAGACAAAGCGTTTAACAATAAACCGGTTTTGCAGCGCATGGCGGTTATTGCTGCTGGCCCTGGCGTCAACTTTATTTTTGCGTTTTTCGCATTGTGGTTGATGTATTTAGTAGGCTTGGAAACCGTTAAACCTGTGGTTAAAAGCGTTGAACCAGAGAGCATCGCAGCCATTGCTGGTGTACAACCTGGCGATGAGATTATCAAAGTAGGCGACAGGAATACGCCTGATTGGGAAGCGGTAAACCTGGAAATAGTCTCTAATATTGGTGCCGAAAAAGCCAATGTCACGGTTAAAAATTCGTCAAATGTCGAAAAAGAACTGACTTTTACATTGGGTTCTTGGAACTTTGACCCAGATAGTGAGTCTCCTTTAAGCAGCTTAGGGTTAACCCCTTATCGTCCAGATGCAACATTAATCGTTGGGTTTGTAGGTGAAGGAAGCGCGGCTCAGCAAGCAGGTTTAAAACCCGGCGATGAGCTTCTTGCATTAAATGGCGCTAAGTTGTCATCGTGGGAGCGATTAGTTGACGTTATCGTTGAAAGTCCCGGCGAGAATATCTCGCTTGATATACAAAGGGATGGACAACAACTGACGTTAGATGCCACGATAGCGCGCCGCGATACACCACAAGGGCAAAGTGGATATCTCGGTGTAAGCCCAACATTTGAGCCTTGGCCAGAAGGGTATGTGTTTACGCATCAATATGGCATTATAGAGGCTATTGGGAAGGCGCTAGATAAAACATGGCGTCTTATGACACTCAGTGTCGAAATGATAGGCAAGCTCATCACGGGCGACGTGTCAGTGAAAAATTTGAGTGGGCCTATCTCAATTGCTCAAGGTGCGGGAACAAGTGCTGGGTATGGACTTGCGTACTTTTTGAGTTTTCTTGCCTTAATAAGCGTAAATTTAGGCATAATAAATTTATTACCCTTGCCCATGCTTGACGGTGGTCACCTCATGTTTTTTATCGTGGAGTGGATCACAGGCAAACCTGTGCCTGAAGCGGTACAGGAATGGGGTTACAGAATAGGTGGCGTGCTTCTGTTTATGATCATGGGTATCGCAATTTTTAACGATATCGCTCGCATAACCTGATACAAATCAGGAAGTACAAAACAGCTAATACAAAACGCGGCCAGGAAAAGAAAAATAGATGAAGTTAAAACAGTTAGTAGCAGCCGGAGCCATTCTTTCCAGTGCTAGCTTTGCCAATGCTGCGGCGCAAGACAGTGAATTTGTCGTTGAAGACATTCGCGTAGAAGGTTTGCAACGAGTTGCACTTGGTGCAGCCTTAACCTACTTGCCCGTTCAAGTTGGCGACGAGCTTAATACATTCAGGGTAACGCAGCTTATTCGCTCGTTGTACTCTTCAACTCACTTTGAAAATGTTGAAATTCTTCGCGATGGCAATACGCTCGTTGTACGTGTGTCTGAACGTCCAACTATCAGTAATATTATTTTTGATGGCAATGATGATATTAAAGATGAGCAACTTCAGGAAAGCTTGGACGGAAACGGGGTTCGCATTGGTGAGCCGCTTGATAAGACCGTACTAACCTCTATTGAGAATGGCCTGAAAGACTTCTTTTACAGCATCGGTAAATATAATGCTGATGTAACGGCTATCATAACGCCGCTACCGCGTAATCGTGTTGACTTGAAATTACTTTTCGAAGAAGGCGACGCGGCTGAAATTGAACAAATTAATATTGTAGGTAACGAAATCTTCTCAGACGAAGAGCTGATGGATGCTTTTGAGCTACAATACGACACGCCTTGGTGGGATTTTCTGTCGGAAACTCGCTATCAGCAGCAAACGCTGCAAGGGGACATGGAAACGCTGCGTAACCATTACTTAAACCGTGGTTACCTTCGCTTTAACGTTGACTCTACGCAGGTTTCGATGACACCTGAAAAGTCAGGTATCTACATTGCCATGAACGTAACAGAAGGTGAGCAATACACCATTTCTGAAGTGGAATTGGTAGGCGATGTACTCGGACATGAAGAGTATATTGAACGCGTGCTTCCACTTACTACGGGTGAACTCTATAACCAAGCCGAAGTAACGTATACAGAAGAATTTATCAGTAAGTATCTTGGTCGCTTCGGGTACGCTTACCCAACAGTAACTACGGTTCCTGAAATTAATGACGAAGACAAAACGGTTAAGCTCACGCTGTCTGTTGACCCAGGTAAGCGTATATACGTCAACCGTATTAAGTTTAACGGCAACGTGGTAACAGCAGATAATGTACTACGTCAGAACGTTAGTCAGATGGAAGGCACGTGGCTGTCGAATAACTTACTGGAGTCTTCTAAGAACCAGCTTTCTCGTCTTACCTATATGGAAGAAGTTGAGTTTGAAACGGTACGTATTCCGGGGTCGGAAGATAAAGTAGACGTTAATTTTAACGTCAAAGAACAGCCTTCGGGCTCGTTCAACGCAGGTATTGGTTACGGTGATAGAACGAAACTTAGCCTGCAGGCGGGTATCCAACAAGATAACTTCTTAGGTACAGGTAAACGAGTAGGCCTGAACCTAAGTACGGTATCTTACCAGCGTAGTGCGCAAATCACGTATAACGACCCTTACTTTACCATTGATGGTATCAGCTTGGGTGGAAGCATAGGCTACAGTGAATTCGACGGCTCTGACTTTAACGTAATCCAGTACAACTCAAAACGTTGGTCTATTGGTGCGAACATTGGTTATCCGATTAACGAATTCAACCGTATTAACTTCGGTTTGACCTACAGCAACGTAGAGCTATTCAACCGTGGCTACTACGAGCAGACTGAGCAGTTCTATAATCAGTTTACTAACGGTGAAGACCCAGACGCGGCTATTAAATATGATAGCTATTTGGCTAGCATAAGTTGGAGCAGAAGTACGCTTAACCGCGGTTTGTTCCCAACCGCCGGTTCATCTCAGCGTGCGTCATTCAGTATTACAACGCCTAACTCAGACGTTAACTACTTCAAGACAGTATTTGACGGTAAGTGGTACTTCCCATTATCTCGTAACCAGCGTTGGTCTTTCTTAGCGCGTGTACGTCTTGGCTACGGTAATGGTTATGGTGATATTAACGGTAATGAACAAATATTACCGTTTACAGAGAACTTTACTGCGGGTGGTTCAGACTCACTACGTGGCTTTGAAAACAACACGGTAGGTCCTCGCGGTATATTCTTAGGCAATACGGGTACCATTGTTGGGCCTGACGGTGAAGTGTTCCCAGGCGATCCAGCTGATGCTCAGCTATCTTGGTCGACGCGAAGCCTAGGTGGTAACGCTATGGCCCTTGGTGGTGTAGAACTTATAGTTCCTACACCGTTTGTTGAAGAAGAAATGGATAATTCAGTTCGCACAAGTTTGTTTGTGGATGTGGGTAACGTGTGGGATACTGAGTTCGACTATGACTATTACCGTCAGTTTGACATAGCATCATCGCAAAATGGCGAGCTATTGGACTATTCTGACTGGAGCCTGTATCGTAGCTCGGCAGGTATATCAGTCCAGTGGATATCGCCAATGGGACCGATGGTATTCAGCTTCTCGAAAGCGATACAGCAACGTGATGGTGACGATGCGAGATTCTTCACTTTCAACATTGGTCAAACTTTCTAAGACATTAAAGCGGGCGCGTTTTAAGGCGCGCTCTATAATAAGATTTACAAAAGGAGTTCCCTTTGAAACAGTTGGTTAAACATATCGTTGCAGGAGCAATGTTGGGTAGCGCTTTAGTTAGTACATCTGTAATGGCTGAGCAGAAAGTTGCAGTTGTCGATGTGCAAGGTATTTTCCAAGCGATGCCTCAAGCGGCTGAAATTCAAAACGCTATTCAAGCTGAATTTAAAGATCAGCTTGAAGAAGTGAATCAACTGCAGCGTGATGGTCAGTTCTACGCAGAACGTCTTCAGCGCGACGCAGCGACAATGAGCGATGCAGAGAAGAAAGAACTAGAACAAAAAATCTTGTCAGTACGTGAAGAGCTAGCTAAAAAAGGTCAACCTTTGCAGCAAAACATTCAACGTCGCAGCAACGAAGAGCGCAACAAGCTTCTTGGCCTAATCAAGCAAGCTATTGACTCTGTTGCAGCAAAGCAAGGTTATGACCTGGTACTTAACTCTGGTGCAGTTGCGTTTGCAAAAGAAGAGCACGACTTATCTGAGCAAGTTCTTCAGCAAGTAAGCAAAACTAACTAATAACTGCACTAGTCAGTTGTAAAATTTATCAGACCAACTCCCCAAAGGTGTTGGTCTGATTTGTTTTTTGCGCTTAACAGCGTATGGTTGCCGCCGTTTTTAGTTTTTACGGCGAGTTTGACCAGAATGCCAATCAATCATCTGTATTGGTATAAAATAGTTGTAGGTCATGCTTGTATACAGGAGAAAGTTTTTGGCCAATTCACTTAATACCATCGAAATTCAGGAAATATTGGAACTGTTACCTCATCGGTATCCCTTCCTACTTGTTGATCGTGTAACAGACTATGTTCTGGGTGAGTCTGTAAAGGCTTATAAGAATATCACTATCAATGAGCCGTGTTTCATGGGGCACTTCCCTGAACAGCCAATTTTCCCAGGGGTATTAATTCTTGAAGCTATGGCACAAGCTGCCGGTGTTTTAGGATTTAAGACAATGGGTAACAATGATAAGTTATACTTGTATGCAGGGATTGATAACGCACGCTTTAAGCGTCCTGTTGTTCCAGGTGACAGGCTTGAGTTTGATGTTGCTCTAGTTAAAGAGCGCAGAGGGATTTGGAAATTTAAAGGCACTGCAAGCGTTGATGGCGATATCGCTTGTGTTGCAGAGTTTATGTGTGCGATGAGAGAGATAGCTTAACGTGATCCATCCAACTGCGGTAATTTCAGAAAGTGCAACGATTGGTGAAAATGTCACCATTGGCCCATTTTGTGTGGTAGACGACAACGTCACCATAGGCGATGGCTGTATTCTGAAATCACATGTGGTGGTACGCGGCCCAACGCGTATCGGTAAAAACAATAAGTTTTATCAGTTTTCTTCAATTGGTGAAGACTGCCAAGATAAGAAGTATGCGGGCGAGCCTACTGAACTTGTCATCGGTGACGATAACGAGTTTAGGGAAGGGGTAACGGTTCACCGAGGCACTATTCAAGACAACAGCATTACCATAATCGGTTCTCGCTGTTTATTTATGGCCAACTCTCATGTTGCCCATGATTGTGTTCTTGGCAACGACATTATTATTGCAAACAGTGTTGCGATTGCTGGCCATGTTCACATGGACGACCACGTTATTGTTGGCGGTGCCGCAGGTATTCACCAGTTCTGTAAGATTGGTGCCCATTCGTTCTTGGGCGCTGGCGGCATTATTCTGCGCGACGTGCCTCCCTTTGTAATGGTCAGCGGTCAGAAAAATATTCCTCAGGGTATTAATTCTGAAGGACTTAAGCGTCGTGGCTTCAGCAAAGAAGAAGTTATGGCCATTAAACGCGCTTACAAAGCAATATACCGTGAAGGCAATACCGTAGATGAAGCCATTGAAAAACTTGCCGAACCCGCACAGGAGTTCCCTGGTGTGGCCCTTATGGTGAAGTTCTTACAAGACTCTGAGCGAGGCATTATTCGCTAATTATGTCTACGCCTATCCGTATCGGCATGGTTGCCGGAGAGCCCTCTGGTGACGTGCTTGCCGCCGGAATGGTTGCAGAGTTAAAACGCCAATACCCTGATGCTGTTATCGAAGGTATTGGCGGTCCAAATATGATAAACGCGGGTTTTCATAGTCTTTTCGATATGGAAACCTTGTCGGTTATGGGGCTTGTTGAAGTTCTCTCCCATCTACCTGCCATCTTGAAAGTTAAAAAGCAGCTTCTTGCTCACTTCGAGAAAAATCCGCCAGATATTTTTGTGGGCATTGATGCGCCTGATTTTAATCTAAGAGTAGAAAAAGCGCTTAAAGCACGCGGTATCAAAACCATGCACTATGTGAGTCCTACTGTGTGGGCGTGGCGTGAAAAGCGCATCCATAAAATAGCGAAAGCGACTAATCGTGTGTTGGGTTTATTTCCTTTCGAGCAGCAGGTTTACGATAAATACCATGTTCCCTATACCTTTGTGGGACACACAATGGCTGACGCTATAGCAATTGAGCCCGACCAAAATGCGGCGCGCCAAGAATTAGGTGTAGATAGTAATGCTTCCGTATTGGCTGTACTTCCCGGCTCACGCAGAGGCGAAGTAGAAACGCTACTTCCAGTATTTCTGGAGACCATAGAAGCTATTCATGCTAAACGCAGCGACATTCAATTTCTTATCCCTGCTGCTAACGAACATCGTCTTGCACAAATAAAAGCACTTTTGCTGGAAGCCAATAATGCAGAGGAACGTTTACCCATTCAGGTAACGCAAGGCACATCGCGAGATGCGATGATAGCTAGTGATGTTATCTTGCTTGCTTCAGGGACGGCTACTTTAGAGGCCATGTTGTGTAAGCGCCCCATGGTGGCCGCTTATTTACTTGCACCACTCACGTATAAAATTATGCAGCGCTTGTATAAAGCGCCTTTCTTCACGTTGCCAAATCTATTGGCTAATGAAGCTATTATTCCTGAATTACTACAAGAAGAAGTAAATGCAGAGAATATGAGCAATCAGCTACTCAACTTCTTCGAAAGTGATAATTCAGCCCTTATTTCCCATTTCACCGACCTCCACCATACGCTAAAATGCAACGCTGATAAAACAGCAGCAAAAGCTGTCGTGGAGGAATTGTTTGCATAAGTTAATTGCCGGCGTTGATGAAGTAGGTCGTGGCCCGTTAGTCGGTGATGTGGTCACCGCCGCGGTCATTCTCGACCCTGAAAATCCCATTGAAGGGCTAACCGACTCTAAAAAACTGAGTGAAAAAAAGCGCGTAGCGCTTGCCCAAGAAATTCGTGAAAAAGCACTCTACTGGAATATCGGCAGAGCGAGCCCAGAAGAAATAGACAAGCTTAATATACTGCACGCTACCATGCTCGCCATGATCCGCGCAGTGGAAGGTCTACCTGTAAAGCCTGACTTTGTGCGTGTAGACGGCAACCGGGTTCCTGCGTGGAATTTTGAGTCTGAAGCGGTAGTGAAAGGCGATAGCCTGCACGCAGAAATTTCAGCGGCTTCCATTATTGCCAAAGTAGAGCGAGATAACGATATGATTTCGCTTCACGAGGCCTACCCGCAATATAACTTTGCCGGGCACAAAGGTTACCCCACAAAAGCACACTTTGAAGCCATCGCTGAATATGGCATCTTAGATTGCTATCGAAAAAGTTTTAAACCTGTAAAAGCGCTACTCGAAGAGAAATAACATCATGTCATCGCCATTTATTCATTTACGTGTTCACAGCGACTTTTCGATGATGGACGGCCTGAATAAGGTTAAACCTATTCTAGGTAAAGTGGCCGCGCTTGGCATGCCTGCCGTGGCGATCACCGACCAAATGAATATGTGCGGCTTGGTAAAGTTTTATTCCGAGGCACATAACTTAGGTATTAAGCCCATCATCGGCACTGATTTTTGGGTTACTAATGAAGTCTTTGGCGATGAACCTTTCAGACTAACCCTTATTGCGATGAATAATGAGGGATATAAGAACATTACTATTCTTATCTCCAAGGCCTATCTTCGCGGGCACCTCTCACACCGAGCAGTCATTGATCAAGAATGGTTGGCAGAACACAGTGAAGGTGTGATTGCGTTATCGGGTGCACAGCATGGTGATGTTGGTGTGGGTTTAATGAAAAACAACGCCAAAATTCTCGACAGTGCCCTTGAGTTTTATCAAACTCATTTTCCCGACCGCTTTTATTTAGAGCTTATTAGAACCGGTAGACAAGGTGAGGAAGATTACTTGCACCTTGCCGTGGAGCTTGCTGAGCAGCGCGGCTTACCCGTGGTCGCCACCAATGAAGTGTGCTTTATTGACCGTGAAGGCTTTGATGCTCACGAAATTCGTGTATGTATTCACGATGGCTACACGCTTGATGATAACCGCCGGCCTAAACGATACAGTGACCAGCAATATCTGCGCACTGCGGAGGAAATGGTTGAGTTATTTAGCGATATTCCTGAAGCCATAGAAAATACGGTTGAAATTGCCAAGCGCTGTAACGTTACCGTACGGTTAAACGAGTACTTCTTACCGCAATTTCCAACCGGCGGCATGACCACCGAAGACTTCTTGGTTAAGGTGTCTGAAGAGGGGTTGGAAGAACGTCTAGAATTTCTATTTCCCGATGAAGAAGTGCGCAAAGCGAAACGTCCAGAGTACGATGACCGACTTCGCATTGAGCTTGAAGTTATCAACCAAATGGGTTTCCCAGGCTACTTCCTTATTGTAATGGAGTTCATTCAGTGGAGTAAGGATAACGGAATTCCGGTAGGACCAGGGCGGGGTTCTGGTGCGGGCTCATTAGTGGCTTATGCCCTAAAAATTACCGACCTAGACCCACTTGAATTCGACTTGCTATTCGAGCGTTTCTTGAACCCAGAGCGTGTATCCATGCCCGACTTCGACGTCGACTTCTGTATGGATAGACGAGACGAGGTAATCGATCACGTTGCTGAGCTTTACGGGCGTCAGGCGGTATCGCAGATCATTACGTTTGGTACTATGGCGGCAAAAGCGGTAGTGCGCGACGTAGGCCGCGTACTTGGTCACCCATACGGCTTTGTAGACAGAATCTCAAAGCTTATTCCACCAGATCCAGGTATGACGCTTGAAAAGGCGTTTAAAGCAGAGCCACAGCTACCAGAAGTTTATGAAAGCGATGAGGAAGTGAAAGACCTTATCGATATGGCGCGAATACTTGAAGGGGTTACCCGAAACGCTGGTAAACACGCCGGTGGTGTTGTTATTGCGCCAACCACAATTACTGATTTCTCGCCTTTGTATTGTGATGACGAAGGTAAAAACCCCGTAACCCAGTTCGACAAAAACGACGTTGAAACGGCAGGCTTGGTAAAATTCGACTTCTTAGGTCTTCGTACGCTGACTATTATTCAGTGGGCAATAGATATGATCAAAGAAGGGAAGAACGTTGATGTCGATATCAGCGCTATTCCTCTTGAAGATCCTAAGAGTTTCAGAACCCTTCAAAACGCCGAGACAACTGCGGTATTCCAGCTGGAATCTCGCGGTATGAAAGAGCTAATTAAGCGCCTTAAACCTGACTGCTTCGAAGATATTATCGCACTGGTGGCCCTTTTCCGTCCGGGCCCGCTGCAATCAGGCATGGTAGATAACTTTATTGACCGTAAGCACGGGCGTGAAGAAATTTCCTACCCCGATGCTGAATATCAGCACGAGTGCTTGCAGGAAATTCTAGAGCCTACCTATGGCATTATCTTGTATCAGGAACAGGTAATGCAGATAGCCCAGGAAATGGCGGGCTACTCGCTGGGCGGCGCTGACTTGCTTCGTCGAGCGATGGGTAAGAAAAAACCTGAAGAGATGGCTAAGCAGCGCGGCACGTTCGCCGAGGGTGCGAAGGGCAATAATATTGACCCAGACCTAGCAATGAAAATCTTCGACTTGGTAGAAAAGTTCGCGGGTTACGGGTTTAACAAATCTCACTCTGCCGCTTATGCCTTGGTGTCTTACCAAACCCTGTGGCTGAAAGTGCATTATCCTGCGGAATTCATGGCTGCGGTAATGTCGGCGGATATGGATAACACCGATAAAATCGTGACGCTTGTCGATGAATGTGAGCGCATGGGCATCGAAATACTGCCGCCAGATTTAAATGCAGGTAAATACAAATTTACCGTCGATAGCGAAGGCCGCATTGTTTACGGTATCGGTGCGATTAAAGGGGTAGGTGAAGGCCCAATTGAAGCGATTATTGAAGCGCGGGAGACCCAAGGGGCCTTTAAGGATCTATTTGATTTCTGCGCCAAAATAGACATTAAACGGGTAAACAAGCGAGTGTTAGAAAAGCTAGTATTAGCGGGGGCAATGGACAACTTAGGCCCCCATCGCGCTAGTCTTATGGCGAGTTTACCCGAGGCCCTTGCCGCCGCTGGACAGCATGCAAAAGCCGAGTCTTTTGGTCAGTCCGACATGTTTGGCCTACTGACTACCGAGCCAGAAGACGTAAAGCAAGCGTTTGCCGATGTCCCTGAGTGGCCTGAAAAAGTATGGCTAGAAGGTGAAAAAGACACCCTAGGCTTGTACTTAACCGGCCACCCCATCAATCAGTACGCGGAAGAACTGCGTTACTACACCGACGGTCGATTAGTTGATTTAAAACCAACCAATAAAGATCAAATGGCCAGTGCAGTAGGACTGGTGCTTGGCGTGCGTGTTATGACGAACAAGCGGGGTCGTCGCTGGGCCATAGTGACACTGGATGATAAGAGTGCCAGAATAGACGTACGTTTCTTCCCCGATATGTACGAACAGTTCGAAAGTGTGTTAGAAACTGACAGAATATTGCTTATAAAGGGACAGGTCAGCTTTGATGATTTCTCTGGGGGCAATACAATCACCGCCCGTGATGTAATGGACATTGTTCAGGCACGAGAGAAAAACGCGAGAGCGCTGGCACTTAATATTGATACCCAGCTGCTTGAACCGAAGAAAATGAGTCAGATGCAATCTATCCTGCAGGCATTTAACGGTGGAAGTTGTCCTGTTCAGTTAGCGGTAACCCATCCAGACGCTGAAGTAATCTTAGCGTGTGGTGCAAGATGGTACGTTACCCCTGAAGACCAACTTTTGCACGATCTCAAACAATGTTTGGGAGACAAAGCCGTTTCAATTCTCTACCATTAAGGGTAAGAGTTCGATAGATTGGACATCTCGCGTTTGCATAGACGAGCGTAGTACGAATAGGACATGAAATGAGTATACAGTTTTTGGACTTTGAACAGCCAATAGCCGAACTAGAAGCAAAAATTGAAGAGCTTAGGTTGGTGAATCAAGGTGGCGAGTTTGACGTTGGTATTGAAGAAGAAATCAATAAGCTTCGCGGTAAAAGCGCAGAGCTGACTAAAAAGATCTTTTCTGATCTTGGCGCATGGCAAGTTTCTCAACTTGCACGTCACCCAATGCGTCCATACACGTTAGATTACATTCCTCGTATTTTTACAGAATTCGACGAGCTTGCTGGTGATCGCGCATTTGCTGACGATAAAGCGATTGTTGGTGGCCCAGCAATGCTAGATGATCAGCCGGTGATGATTATTGGTCATCAGAAAGGGCGTGACACCAACGAAAAAATTAAGCGTAACTTCGGTATGCCTAAACCAGAAGGCTACCGTAAAGCCTTGCGTCTTATGAAGATGGCCGAGCGCTTCAATATGCCTATCATCACCTTTATCGATACGCCGGGAGCGTATCCTGGTGTTGGCGCTGAAGAGCGTGGCCAAAGTGAAGCAATCGCGAAAAATTTATTCGAAATGGCTGAGCTTACTGTTCCAATCGTGTGTACCGTAATCGGTGAAGGTGGTTCAGGTGGTGCACTCGCGATTGGTGTTGGCGATCGCGTTAATATGCTTCAATATTCTACGTACTCGGTTATTTCACCAGAAGGTTGTGCGTCTATTTTGTGGAAAAGCGCAGAAAAAGCACCACTCGCTGCTGAAGCGATGGGCGTAAGTGCGCCACAAATTAAAGAGCTAGGCCTGATTAACAGCATTGTTGAAGAGCCTTTAGGTGGTGCGCATCGCGATCATAATGGCATGGCGGCTAATTTGAAGGCGGTCATTAAGCAGCAGCTTAACCAGCTTAAAGAGCTAGATAAGACTAAATTGATGGAAGAGCGTTACCAGCGTTTGATGTCGTTCGGTTATTGCTAAGCTCATTATAAGTTCATTAAGAAAACTAGCATGAAAGGTGCATTTAGCCGTTATGTACAGCTGCGTTCTATCAGTTTAAACGCTTGCTATAAAAACTAGCGAGCGGCGGCTTAATTCATGTCGGTCATGTAATGTCGTATACGAACAAGGGGGTTGTTTACCAAAGGTAACCAACCCCCTTGTGTTATTAGAAAGTGTGTTATTAGAAAGCCAGTGCTTAGCCAAATACAAAGTTAAACCTCAGTAAAATATAGCGTTGAAAGAATAAGGTATTACCGGTCTGTGACCCCTCTACAATCCCCAACAATCGAACATATCGTCAACCGCATAGCGACATCTCTCACTGATGTAGAGCTACCACTTCAAACGCCACTCGTCGTTGCTTACAGCGGTGGTGTGGATTCGACAGTTCTGCTCCAAGCCGTTATTGCGTATAGGGAGCAGTTTGATAGCCCAATTCATGCTGTACATGTACATCACGGTTTAAGTGATAATGCCGAACAGTGGGCAAAGCACTGCGAATTACAGTGTCGTCTTGAAGACGTAGCATTTCATTTGTATCGAGTTGATGTTGATACGGGGTCGAGAAAAAGCCTGGAAGCAGAAGCGCGTAAGGTTCGATACAACGCATTGTTAGAAGTGTGTGACCAAATAGGCGGTGTATTGCTTTTAGGACAACATGCCGAAGATCAGCTTGAAACCGTATTGCTTCAGCTTAAACGCGGTGCTGGTCCACAAGGCTTAGCGGGTATGGGAGAAGTTCAGTGCCGAGGTGACACCTTGATAATGCGCCCTATGCTAGCACTAGAGAAAGCCGAGATTGTAGCTTATGCCGAAGAGGAAATGTTGCAGTGGGTTGAGGATGAATCTAATCAGCAAAATAGCTTTGATAGGAACTTCTTAAGGAACGAAATTATACCTCACTTGCTGGCGCGATGGCCTAAGTTAACCAAAACCGTGGGGCGCAGCGCCGAGCTTTGTGCTGAACAAAGCGCACTAGTCAGCGATTCTGCCCAAAAATATTTTGAAGATTGTAAACGTTCAGATTTAAGGCTAAACGGGCCAAAGCTCGCTGCATTGTCGTTACCGTGGCAGGCTATGGTCATTCGCGCGTGGTTTCGAGCTAAAGGCGAGCTGTCGCCGTCAAAAGCGCAGACAGACCAAGTACTTGCCATGTTAAAAGCAAAGCATGACGCAACCCCTGAAGTGAATTTTAAATGGGGCAGGGTAATACGGTTTGACCAAGACCTTTATTGGGTGGTGAACGCTACTCATGAAGTACCGCAAAACCTAAAATTAGTGCCCAACCAAAATATCGCGCTTCCTTGGCTCAGAGGCCATATTCGAATTGCAGTACCAAAGGCGCGAGAAGAAGATACCGTTTCTCTGCAAACCAATGCTCGCAACCTTAAAGTAAAGCCAGAAAATGCGAACGTATCTAAGTTGCTGAAAGAATGGTTTAAGGTATGGCGCGTGCCAAGATGGGAGCGAAACGGCGTGCCGGCAATCTTGATTAACGACGAGCCTGTCGCACTGATTGTTGAAGGACGTTGTGTTTATCTGCAGCCCAAAGCGCCAGATATAGAAATAACCTTTAGTCTCGACTGAATCTATGTAGCACTAAAAGTGCCTTTTTTTTAAAAGGGCTAGATACTCTTGTTTATGGTATCCATGGCAATAATGTGCAAAAGCGGCATTGCTTTGCCGCCATCCTAATAAATTCGAATCGCGACGTTACGCTGCGTGATAGCTATTTTTGCCAGAATTTTTCACGCGATACAGGGCGTTGTCAGCACGGTCAAATAGGCTACTCATCGTATCGCCGTCGCGATAAATCGCGCCGCCAAGGCTGCTTGATACGCCTAAGCGAGATAAGTAGCTAGAGCTATTGATACTCATTTGAATACGCTGGGCTGCACAAGCTAGTTGCTGTTGCGACTGACAGTCTAACAAACAACAAAACTCATCGCCGCCATAGCGAAATGCTTCGTCTTCATCCCGCAGAACATTAGATAAATGTGATGCAACATGGACAAGTACTTTGTCACCTTCGCCATGACCAAAATTATCATTCACATACTTAAAGTTGTCTAAGTCGATCACCAAAAGTGCGAAAGGATCATCGTGTCTTTGCGCCCAGCCGAGTTGTCTTGTCATTGACTGCTCAAAGCCCGCTCGGTTACCTAAGCCAGTTAACACATCTTTAGTCGCCATCTGTTGCACACGCATCAATGAAAGAGCGTGCTTTACTTGTTTTCCAAATAAATCATGCAGTTGGAATAGACTCTCCCGTTGCGATAACGACAAGGGTGAACTAATGTAGTAATAGACATGAGCTTGATCGCCATTAACGGCATTGGCACCTTGTAGTGGTAAATCAATGAGTGTTGACGATATCTTTGCATTACCGTACACCCAACGCGAGTCAAAGTCAGACAAGCTAAACCCGACAATAGGTAACAACGTGTTTAGCTGCTGAAAATACACGCCACCTAACTCTTGTAGTTCAAGAGTAGAAAGTAGCTGCGTGATAAAGCCTGATAATTCACTAAAAGAGAGTGATTTGCCTGTGCTTTCAGCAGGGTAAAAATTGTTATGTTGTGTGCTATCGTAGACTGACGTTGAAAAATCCACAGTAGTGCCCCTATACAAAATGCGTTGATATGCAAAGAAACAAGTGTCAAAGCCCTGACGTTTCTGTGGCCACATCTGCATTTTCGCGGAATTTATGGCGATCACAGCGGCAAAACTTGCCGGATCTGCATTTACACAGGGGATTTTGCAAACTAGATGCCAACAAAGTGTTTCAGGCACTAGTCTTTAGTTTAAAGCGTAAAATCGCGTGATTTATCGCGCCTGTTTTACAAATGGAAGTTTATGTAGCTTTAGGAGGTAGTGTGGGGACGAGCTTTTTAAATATCGTGATATTGATGTTCATATCGGTATGCGCGGTCGCATTATTTAAACGCATTCATCTCCCTCCTATTCTTGCTTATCTGTTTGCCGGCGTACTCGCGGGTCCACAACTATTATCTGTGTTTGCCCACCCAGAAGAAATGCACCTGCTCGCTGAAGTGGGCATAGTGTTTTTGCTCTTTTCACTTGGTCTTGAGTTCTCGTTACCTAAATTGTTGGCAATGCGCTCTTTAGTATTCGGTGTAGGATTAGGGCAAATGGTGTTTACCACGGCAGTGTTTACCTGTGTTCCTCTGTTTCTCGGCATTCCAATGAGTGCGTCCATCATTATTGGTGGTACGCTGGCGTTAAGCTCAACCGCTATTGTAATTAAGCAAGCAACCGAAATGGGCATTCTTAATAACAGGCGTACACAATTAGCGGTAAGTATCTTGCTCTTTCAAGACTTAGCGGTGGTTCCGTTCCTAATTGCTATTCCTCTTTTAGCCCAGACTGGTGAAGTAAGTATTGCGCTAGCTTTAGGCGAGGCGTTGCTTAAAGGTGTGTTTGTCATTGCGTTTCTAATGTCAGTGGGTAAGTGGTTACTACCTTGGGTGTTTAGAGAGGTAGCAAGAACAAGGACTGACGAACTGTTTGTTCTGACCACTATATTGATTGCCCTATTGGCAGGAGGGCTAACTTATTACTTCGGGCTATCCATGGCGCTAGGCGCTTTCTTGGCGGGTATGATGTTGGGGGAAAGCCAATACAAGTATCAACTTGAAGCCGACATTCGTCCGTTTCGAGATATTTTAATGGGGTTATTTTTTGTTACCGTGGGTATGCAGTTAGAACTCACTGTACTGTGGAACAGCCTGTTTGAGATTATTTTTGGCGTTTTTGCTTTGATGATAGTTAAAGTCATTTTAGTAAGAGGCGCATCTCTATTAGTTAAAACCGATGCAATAGATGGCTGGTCTGCTGGGGTTAAACTTTGTCAGATTGGCGAGTTTAGTTTTGTAATTGCTGCGCTTGCTACGACACACGGCGTGTTAACGTCAGAGCAGTCATCGCTGATTGTGTGTATGGGTGTAATCAGTATGGCGTTAACCCCGTGGCTTATGAATAACAGCGTCACTATAGCAAGGCGTATTGTTAACAAGGATATCTCGTTCGATGACAATGTGAGCTTTGGTAATGCAGAGCCGTTAACCAACCACGTCATTATTTGTGGGTTTGGCCGCGTTGGACAGTCGGTAGCTCGCATGCTGAAAATGGAAGGCATTCATTTTGTTGCCATAGATATGGATCCTGTCAGAGTACACGAGAGTCGAAACGCGGGAGAGCCCGTCATCTTCGGTGATGCGAGTCAAAAAGATATATTGATTACTGCCAATGTAGAAGGTGCCAAGCTTGTGCTTGTTACGTTTGATCAAGTCGATAAGGCCAAGCAGGTGATAACGCAGACCCGAAGCATTACGAGCACCACAGATGTTATGGTGCGTACCAAACGAGACTACCAGCTTGAAAGCCTATACAGCGCGGGTGCCAATCAAGTCGTGCCAGAGCTGCAAGAGGGGAGCTTGATGTTGGTATCGCAGGTGCTGCATTACGCCGGCGTGCCGATGTCTCGCATTTTGAAACGGGTTCGTGCTGAGAGAAAAGGTCGCTACGATCATATGCACGGCTTTTACCCGGGAGAAACAACAGAGATCACCTATGGCACAGAAGACAAGTTAGAATTTATCCATGCTGTAGTGTTGTCCGAACACGCTTCCTGTATTGGCAAAGCCATAAAAGATATCGATTTCTCGAGAATGCGAGTAGCGATTAAGGGCCTAAGACGGGATGGAAATGAAGTTAAAGACCCAGACCAAGACGCTATTTTGCAAGCCCATGACGTGCTAGTGATTGCGGGTAAACCCCGGCGTGTAGAGCGAGCTGAGCGAAAACTATTAGAAGGGAGCTAGCACGCAGTTAAACTTAGCGTTGTTTAATCTAGCGCGCTTGCCATGGAACGTGTGTTGAATTACGTGAGTTTAAGCCTACGCTACGCGGTCGCTTTCTAAGTCTGCAAATTGCTTTTTTAGGTCGTAGCGCTCGTCTGTCACTATCTTCTCAAGCACAGAAACTCGTTCCTTAAGCTCTGCAATTTCGGCTTTATAAGCATCGGTTTCTTTGCTGCTAAGTTTCTTCTTACTTTTGTCTTTTGCACTTTCGACAATGGTAACTAAGGCCCAGGCACAAATGGCTACTATTGCAATCGCGGTCATATTCACGGTGGTATCCCTCACAAATGGCTTTAAAACAGTGTAGGTGAAAATTTGGCCTGTTGCCTAATTCACCCCGTATTTAGTTAAATACTTATCGGTAAAATTACTGCTTCGCTTCAGGTACTATAGCGGTTATCTAACATACTTTTTAGTAAAAAATGTAACCTGTTAAGTCCATCACACTAGCAGTGTTATAATGAGAGATTGCAAGTAGGTTGCCAAGTGACAAAAGTCATTACTTTCTAAGAAGTTAGAATGTTTACCTAAGCTAATACAAAATAAATGTTAATGAATTTCACCAAGTAAAGTAGCAAAATTGACGAATGAGTGACCAAAATAGCAACCGTCCAACACCAAATTTCGACCTTGCAAACAAGCAAACGCAAGAAAAAGAGGCTGTGCAGGAGCCGTTGACTGAAATCGCAATGGAAGACATCGCGACAGAAGAAGACATAATGTGGATGAGGCATGCGTTAACGCTTGCCGATAAGGCTGAGTCGATTGGTGAGGTGCCAGTCGGCGCCTGCGTAGTATTAAACGGTGAGCTTATCGGTGAAGGCTTCAATACGCCGATAACGGATAATGACCCATCTGCGCATGCAGAGCTACGCGCTGTTAAAGAAGCAGCAGCTGCGGTGCAAAACTACCGACTTATTGATGCTACGTTGTATGTGACATTAGAGCCCTGCTCTATGTGCGCAGGTATGCTGGTACATGCACGGGTAAAGCGGGTGGTGTTTGGCGCAAAGGATGCGAAGACAGGCGCTGCGGGCTCGGTCATGAACTTATTGCAACATCCTGCGCTTAATCATCAACTTGAGGTTGTATCTGGCGTATTAGCTGACGAATGTGCTAACAAATTGTCAGATTTTTTTCGCAAGCGCAGGAAAGAAATAAAGGCTGCCAAAAAGGCGAAAAGACTGCTAGAGGGTGATGCTTCAAGCTAATTTATAGCGTTGCCTGAAGTTGTGCTTATTCGTGTTTTCGCCCATTTGGTATGTACCGGTTACATGGTCAATCATTGTGAACCAGATGGCATAGAGGTGACTTAGCCAGGCGTACGGGTTAACTGAGTGAACATATCGCTGGTAACAAATAGCTTGCGGCGCTGAAGTACTTTTTGGTGACAACGCTTGAGCATAAGTCTGCGTCTGTTGTTGTTTTTCAATTTTATTCCTTTTTTCATAAATCGATTTTTTTTCATTTGTTCTCCTTTCTCTTTTTCCTGTCGTAGACACGTATTCACGTTGAGTGCTCTTTTTTGTCTTTGAGAAAGTGAGCCAGCATTTGGCTAACTGTTTCTAAGGGTACGGTACAAAGATGACATCGAAATGACAATTTTCAAGACAGTGAATAACGAGTTACTCTAAATTTTTCCTTGTTCGTCCAACCATACTAAGCTGTCATAATAACGACGAATATTTTCCACATACTGTAACGCTTCATCGCCTCTTGCATAGCCATAGCGAGTAGTACGGTAATATTTCTTTTGCCTAAGCTGTGGCAAGCGACGCTTTACATCTACCCAAAGGTCTGGATTGCCACCTTGTTGCTCGGTAAGAATGCGTGCGTCCTCCAAATGGCCCATACCAATATTATACGACGCCATAGCCATCCAGGTTCTATCTGGCTCGCTAATTCGCGCAGGTATGCGATTGAGCAAACTGGCAAAATAACGAGAGCCTCCGCGAATGCTTTGTTCAGGATCGGTTCTGTCATCTACGTTCCAGTCACTTGCCGTATCCATGGTGAGCATCATTAGACCGCGAACGCCAGTTCTTGAAATAGCGTCACTGTCCCAGTGACTTTCTTGATAACTCATGGCCGCAAGCAGTCGCCAGTCTAATTCACCTGCATACTGTTGAAATAAGGGTTTGTATTGGGCAAGTGCTGTCTCGGCGGCATAATTAAACGCACGACTGTCGACGTAATCAAACTGGCGAATATGGCCAAAGTACTTGTCTTCTAACACCGTAAACCAGCCTGACTGATGTACAGTACCAAAATATTCAATCAGCGCTGCTTTCACTGAGTCATCTTGATGTAATGGGAGCGCCCACGCCATCGGCATATCTTCATTAAGGGTTTTTGCCACGGCTAAGTTAGGATATCGCCTGCGTTGAAGGGCTAGACGGTTACTGTCTGCTACCGTATAAGCAATGTCGCCATTGGCAACTTGTTGTAACAGTTCTTCGGAGTCAGAATCTTCGGTGGTAACAAGTTGGGTTTTTATTATTGGGCTTTCACTATCACTTGCTTGGTCGGTTACCTGGCCTAATAAACTAGACAGTAAGTGAGCTTGGCTGCTACCCGCCACAGTAACAATAGGGGCATCAAGTTCTAATAAGTCTCTAGGTCTCGATGTCCCTGCTTGGAAGACGAGCTCTTGTTGAACGTGTTGATAGGCTGGACCGTAAGCAAAACGACTTTTAAGTGAAGGCGTTACCGCATCGCCTGTCGCGACAATGTCCAGATTACCTTCTTCTAACTGTTCTAACATGACTTCATAGCTGTAGAAGGGGTAAAGGTCGAGCGTCACGCCAAGGTAATCGGCAAATCCTGCCAGTAATTCATATTCAAAACCTTGTGGGCCTCCTGCGCCGTTATAAAATGTCCCTGCACCATAAACGGTTCCCACCCGAATAGATTCTCGTTCCAATAATGAAGAAAGGGCAGTGGGTACGGAAGGAACACCACAACTTATAACAGCAATAGATAATATGATTATTAATTGTAGTTTTAATCGTTTTTTATAGTCTTGTGACTGCATAGACCTTTACTTATTGTCATTAAACCATCTAAGTTTAAAAAAAAGTTCATGTAAGCGCGTTATGAGGTTACTTACTGCGCATAATTACTCTATAATCCGCGCCGAAATACTCATCAATCCAAGAGGCAACGCGTCGCATTGGTGGTCGTTGTTTCTAACAAACCAGGTAAATCAATATGTTGGTCCTTCGAGGCGCTCCTGCACTATCAGAGTTTAACCAAACTAAACTGATTGCAAAGCTGGGTCAATCCGGCGTTAGGGTTAAAAACCTATATAGCGAATATGTTCACCTAGTCGATTCCCAAGGTGACTTGTCTAAGCAGCAAATAGAGATACTCGAGAAGCTGCTCACTTACGGCCCCGCGAGGCAAGCACAAACCCCTTCTGGAACCTTCTTCCTTATTACTCCTCGCCCCGGCACTATCTCTCCCTGGTCTTCTAAAGCCACCGACATCGCTCACAACTGTAGTTTAAAAAGTATTAATCGCATAGAGCGTGGATGCGCGTTTTATATCGAAACAGACAACGCTCTGAGCGAAGATGACTTTGCGCTTGTTGCCAGCTTCTTACACGACAGAATGACAGAGTCAGTGTTTACGAATACTGAAGATGCGGCGGTTTTATTTGCTCACACCGAAGCTAATACTTTTAACAGTGTAGATGTATTAGGCGAAGGCAAAAACGCGCTAGTTAATGCAAATGTGTCGTTAGGCCTTGCTTTAGCTGATGATGAGATTGACTATCTGTTTGATAGCTTTACGAAGCTAGGCAGAAACCCGACTGACGTTGAACTTTACATGTTTGCGCAAGCAAACTCTGAACACTGTCGTCACAAAATTTTTAACGCTAGCTGGACCATTGACGGCGAGGACCAAGAGAAGTCGCTGTTTAAAATGATCAAAAACACCTACGAGTTGTTACCTGATCACGTGTATTCAGCTTACAAAGATAACGCAGCGGTAATGGAAGGATGGCAAGCAGGTCGCTTCTTCCCGAACCCGCAGTCACACCAATACGAATACCATCATGAAAATATTGATATTTTGATGAAGGTAGAAACCCATAACCACCCAACGGCAATTTCACCTTTCCCAGGTGCGGCAACAGGCTCTGGTGGTGAAATCCGTGATGAAGGTGCTACTGGTCGTGGTTCAAAACCTAAAGCGGGTTTGGTTGGTTTTACCGTATCTAACTTGCGTATTCCTGGTGCTGAACAGCCTTGGGAATTTGAATACGGCAAGCCACAGCGTATTGTAAGCGCTCTTGATATTATGCTTGAAGGCCCACTAGGTGGCGCTGCGTTTAACAACGAGTTTGGTCGTCCTGCTCTACTGGGTTATTTCCGTACCTTTGAGCAAGAAGTAAATAGCTTCAACGGTGTTGAAGTGCGCGGCTATCACAAACCTATTATGTTAGCTGGTGGTTTAGGTAACATTCGTCGCGAGCATATTGAAAAAGGCGAAATCACGGTAGGCGCTAAGCTTATTGTGCTTGGTGGCCCTGCAATGAATATTGGTCTTGGCGGCGGTGCAGCATCATCTATGGCGTCTGGCCAATCAAACGAAGACTTAGATTTTGCTTCAGTACAGCGAGACAACCCTGAAATGGAGCGTCGCTGTCAGGAAGTGATTGATGCATGTTGGCAGCTAGGGGATAACAACCCTATCCAGTTTATCCACGATGTGGGCGCAGGTGGTCTTTCAAATGCACTGCCTGAACTGGTTAATGACGGTGGTCGTGGCGGTAACTTTGAGCTTAGAAAAGTATTGTCAGATGAGCCAGGTATGACACCTCTGGAGCTATGGTGTAACGAATCCCAAGAGCGCTATGTTTTATCTGTTGCGCCTGAAAATATGCCAGTGTTCGAAGCAATTTGTGCCCGCGAACGTGCGCCGTTTGCTGTGGTTGGTGAAGCCACTGCCGAGCAGCACCTCAACCTGAACGACAGCCAGTTTGACAACAAACCAATCGATATGCCTCTTGATGTACTTTTAGGCAAGCCGCCTAAAATGCACCGCGACGTAAGCTCGACCAAGGTTAGCTCGCCAGCGCTAAACGAGGCAGGCATTACCTTAAGTGATGCAGCAAATCGCATTTTATCTTTGCCTACTGTGGCAGAGAAAACCTTCCTTATCACCATTGGCGACCGCTCAGTTACCGGCCTTGTAAGTCGTGATCAAATGGTGGGCCCATGGCAGGTGCCAGTGGCAGATGTGGCGGTTACTGCAACAGCGTTTGACACCTACCACGGTGAAGCGATGTCGATGGGTGAGCGTACGCCTGTCGCGTTACTATCGCACGGCGCGTCTGCGCGTCTTGCTGTGGGTGAAGCGTTAACCAATATTGCCGCAGCAAACATCGGCGATATTAAGCGCATTAAACTGTCTGCAAACTGGATGGCAGCAGCCGGACACCCCGGTGAAGATGCAGGTCTATATGAAGCGGTTAAAGCCGTGGGTGAGGAGCTTTGCCCAGAGCTAGGCCTAACCATTCCTGTGGGTAAAGACTCTATGTCGATGAAAACGGCATGGAATGAAAACGGTGAAGATAAAGCGGTGACTTCTCCGCTATCACTCGTTATCTCTGCCTTTGGCGCAGTAAAAGATATTCGCAAGACCCTAACGCCTCAGCTACGTACAGACAAAGGCGCAAGCCGCTTGCTGCTACTCGATTTGGGCGAAGGTAAAAATCGCTTGGGCGCGAGCTGCCTGGCACAAGTCTATACTCAGCTTGGTGATAGCCCAGCAGATGTGGTCTCTGCAACTCGCCTTAAAGCCTTCTTTGACGCAATGCAGACGTTAATTGAAAAAGGCTTGGTGTGTGCTTATCACGACCGTTCAGACGGTGGCCTGTTTACCACCGTTGCTGAAATGGCCTTTGCTGGTAAAACAGGTGTAAGCATTAACCTTGATAGCCTAGTTGGAAACGACATTGCCGTATTGTTCAATGAAGAACTAGGTGGCGTAATCCAAGTGCTTGAATGGGATATGGATGCCGTTAACGCAGTACTGACTGAATTCGGTTTAACTGAATTGACTCACGATATCGGTACGCTTAATAGCACCGACATGATTGAGTTTAGTCGCGGTGGCGTTGCTGTACTTGCAGATAGCCGCGTATCAATGCGTACAACGTGGGCACAAACCACGTTTGAAATGCAAAAGCTTCGCGATAACCCTGAGTGTGCTGAACAAGAACACGCGGCAAAGCAAGATGCTGCCGACCCAGGTTTGCATGCTGCGTTGTCTTATGATGTAAACGAAGACGTAGCAGCGCCCTATATTGCCAAAGGCGTTAAGCCAAAAGTGGCGATATTAAGAGAGCAGGGCGTAAACTCGCATCTAGAAATGGCGGCTGCATTTACCCGTGCAGGCTTTGATGCTATCGATGTGCACATGAGTGACGTGTTGGCTGGCCGCATTACCCTTGAACAGTTTGCGGGCCTTGCGGCTTGTGGCGGTTTCTCTTACGGCGATGTATTAGGTGCAGGTGAAGGTTGGGCTAAATCTATATTGTTCAACAGCATGGCTCGCGACCAGTTTGAAGGCTTCTTCAACCGTAACGATACGTTCAGCTTAGGTGTGTGTAACGGCTGTCAGATGCTATCGAACCTTAAATCACTGATTCCAGGTACTGAGCATTGGCCACATTTCGTGACCAACCAGTCGGCGCGATTTGAAGCTCGTGTTGCAATGGTCGAAGTGATGGAGTCTAAGTCTGTGCTGCTTGATGGCATGGCAGGTTCGCGTATGCCTATTGCAGTGTCGCACGGTGAAGGTCAGGCTGAATTTGCCAATGACAACGCGCTGTCACAAGTAGGCGCGCAGGTGGCGATGCGTTACGTAGACAACTACGGCAAGCCAACCATGCAATATCCGGCAAATCCGAATGGTTCACCGCAGGGGATCACAGGTCTAACTTCACTAGACGGACGCAGCACCATCATGATGCCGCACCCTGAACGTGTATTCAGAGCCGTGGCAAACTCGTGGCGTCCAGACGATTGGCAAGAAGATGGTGCGTGGATGCGTATCTTCAGAAATGCCCGTAAATTTGTTGGGTAACAAAGCACTGTTAGTTCGATAAAAACAGGGGGAAACCCCTGTTTATCTTTCGAAAAAATACTGTTTAATAAACGTTCATACCATAAATAGGTGTCAAAGCTTTGGCAAAGTGTCAAAAATCTGATTTTTGCCCTTGTCATCAGTTTGTCACTGATCTATTGTAGTGCAAGCAAGGAATGCGATTAGGTTACAGGAGTTGAGTTAGGGTTGTACCAGTGAAAGGCATGTGCCAGCTGGTTTAAATAATAAGAGACGACCGATGAATCGTTCTTCTAAAGGGTTTGGCTTAACCGGAGTGGCTGTAGCTGTAGTGCTGATGTTCGTAACTGCTGTTTTTAGCACATCTGCGAAGTCTGCCGAAGCTCCAACAACGCTAAGTGTGCAGTCTTCAGTTAAGTAGTCTGAAAGAAAAATTCTAACGCCCGTATCAAGTTGCTTGATACGGGCGTTAATCATTAGGGGACAACAAAAACGTTCAGCATATAGCGCTTCATGAGAAAAGCCTAAAAGCTACACCTGAAGACAAGCCCAAAAAAGCAAAGCTGACTCAACGAGTTCTTGCCCCTCATTTTATCCTTTCTTATTTTTTTCTCTGTTAATTAATTTCTGCTGCGGATGCTTTTTCAAAAGCACATATGTAGCACCAAAGCCTCCGTGCATCGGTTGAGCCGTATGGTAGGCAATGACTTCGTCTAGTTCTCTTAGCCAATGGTTAACATAACTTTTTTTCAAAGCGGGAAAGGGTTTGCTATTTTCACCTGTTCCATGTTTTATGAGCAGTGCGCGAACCCCGCGTTCGTGACTAGATTTAATGGTGCTATAAACCAGGTCTCGGCTTTGTTCTAAGGTTTTCCCTGAAAGTGTTATGTTGGCCTCTAGAGGGTACTTACCAAGGCGAAGTTTTTTAAAAACGCCGTCTTGAATACCGGGCTGCTGGAAGTGTATGAAATCATCAGGGGGTACCGGCTTTACACCTTCCATGCTCAGTGGATTAGCGAGTTTCTCGCGAACACTTAACTTTATAGCTGCTCTTTTTTGTTTTTCAGCGAGCGCCTTTACAGGATCGTGTAATAAAGCCTTATCATCTGAAGCGATTGGTTTTACATCTTGCATTTCTGCAAAAAACGAATCGATATCGTCGTTTTCAAATTGGCTCATATTAATCCCCGTATAAGCTACTTCTCTATCTTTTATACGCTATTTCTGCCCCGTTGGTCTATGGAGCATAACCGCTCGATATATCACCGGGCGCAACGAACAGCAGCACCGTCGATTGCAGTGTAATTATAAAGTGGGGATTAAATTCTAAAAATCATCGTTTAGTAAATGGCACCGGGTTCCGCTAAAGCTTCAATAGCATCCCACTCTTCTTCAGAAAATGGGCACTGCTCAGCTGTTTCGGCACAACTATCAGCGTTTTCGGGTGGGGGGAAATCGAAAGTCATAATGCTCTCCTGTTTTGAAGAGTATTACTTAAATTGGCTAAATTACAACCAAAGTATAATAAATTCTTCAATATTACAGGCGACGGTGTGTATAAGCATCTTTACTAAAAAGCAGAAACGTTGCGCAATTAATGGCGTCCCCAGCTGGAATCGAACCAACATCTAAGCCTTAGGAGGCGCAAGATCTATTATTCTATCGTTCTGACTGTTAAGTGTTTATTTACGTGTATAGTTGTTTTGTAGTTGTTTTAATATTCATTTTTACTATTAATTTAATTTTTAGCTTTAATTCTTGTATCTGAGACCCTACCTAATAGCTAGAACGAAAATTACACAAATTCCATATTTGGGAACTTTTTTGTTGACATGCAATTGTGTTAACTGAATAATGTTCCCAATTCGAGAACAAGTTATGCGACTAATTGGATTGAAACGGATAAATTGCCTTTTGGGCAAGACCCCTGAAACTGACATTTGGTTGTCAGCATGGATTAATGAAATGAAAACCAACACTTGGCTTGACGCACAGCGAATAATTAAGAGTTATCCATCAGCTCAGTATCTTGAACCGAGTGTATTTATTTTTGCTGTTAGCGATTCAGGTAGTTCAATTCGCTTAACCCTTTGTTTCACAAAGCGCGTCGCTGTAATTTCGGATGTGATTAATTCGTATGAATGAGCAACCTTTAAAGCTTATTAGAACAGAGGAGCAGTATGACTCCTATCTTCAAGAATGTGAGCGGTTAATTGAGAAAGCCCCTGCACCAAATTCGCCGGAGAGTGACAGAATAGACATGCTGTCTCTTCTTATCGAAAAGTATGAAGAACAAAATATCGCTATTGAGCCTGTTCATCCAATCGACGCGATAAAATTTAGAATGGACCAACAAGGTCTTAAGCAGGTAGATCTTGCTCCTTACTTTGGTACTAAGAGTCGTGTATCGGAGGTGCTTTCTGGAAAGCGTCCTCTAACAGTGCAAATGATAAAAGCATTAGCGATAGGGCTTGGAATTTCTGTTGAAACGTTAGTTGGATTGCACGTTAATGAAAACCAATCTGCAAAAACTTCTGATTCTGTGGATTGGAAACTTTTTCCATTGAGTGAAATGATTTCTAGGGGATGGATTTCTAATATTCGCAAAAAATCAAAAGGCGAAAGCAGTGTTGAGGATAGGCTGAAACAATTTATAGGGATTTTGAGTTCAGAAAATCACCGTCCAACAGCTGCATTCAAAAGAACACTACATGGCGAAGCTTATTCACCGAATAAAAAGTACAGTATATTTGCTTGGCTTTCGAAGGTAGTGCAAGAAGCAGGTAACACTCCAGTTACAACGCAGTTTAAAAGGGAGAGTTTTGGTAAGGAAACACTCAAAGAATTGGCCCACTTAAGTTGGTTTGAAGAAGGCCCAAAGCTGGCCGTACAATTTGTTGAAAGGCATGGCGTCAAAGTAGTTATTGAACCAGCTTTGAAGGGAATGAGCCTAGATGGAGCAGCATTAACAACTCCATCTGGCAATCCGGTTATTGGTCTTACATTAAGAGAAGACCGACTAGATAATTTTTGGTTTACTCTGTTGCACGAGATGGTTCACATCTGGAAACACATGGACACAGGCTCCACCTTCGTAGATGATTTAGAGCGATCCACAGAAGACAAAATCGAATCTGAGGCTAATAGAATTGCGCGTGATACGTTTATCCCTAGGGCTGCTTGGAAAAGAAGCGAAGCTTACTTAAAGCCAACGCGAGATAGTATTGAAGCCTTTGCTAAAGACTTGAAAATTCATCCTGCGATAGTCGCAGGTAGAATCAGGAGAGAAACTGGTAATTACAAAGTGTTTGCTGATTTAGTCGGTTATGGTGAGGTTAGAAAACACTTTTCTAAATTTTCTGTGGAGGAAAAGTCGTGAGTAAACCAAAGTACATACCAATATTGAATGCGAAGCAAGGTGAGTTTGATGCTCTTACGCATATAAAACCTCAGACAAATGGAGCCATTTTTCCACTCTTTGAGTTACCGGTTTTTTCAGATGAGTTGTTAAAAAGAAAGAAGTATGAAAATGAGCCGATGCCAAAGCGGTTATATTTGACTGACACTTTGGGTAAGATTTCGGCTGTACGAGGAAGTCAGCCTCTTATGATCGATATTTTCAAATGGTCGCCTGATTCAACAATCGAAAGTGGCGAGCATATACTGAACTTTTCCTATAATTATCTGGTTTCACGGGGCGCAAGAGTCACGACCGTAGTCGGATATGACAGATGGGAAGATATCGAGTACGTAAAAGCCCTTGAAGCGATTAGACTTCGATCTGATTCGTTTTGTCTTCGCCTTGAATCATACGCATTTGAGGATATGTATGACGGGGAACACTTTGAGGAAGTAGTAACTGAGATATTAGAAACTTTGCAATTAAATCCAAAAAAATGCAACGTGATTCTGGATTTAGGGGATGTCTCCAATACTTCCGTAGTTGATATTTGTGAGAAAGTAGAGATGGCGAATAGATTATTGCTGCCATTTCAGTTTGATCACATTTCAATGTCAGGTTGCTCGCTGACTTCATTTATAACCGATATGGTTCCAGAGCCGGATACAAACGAGGTGATTTTAAGAAGAGAGTATGTGGCATGGAAAAGTCTTCGGGACTCTATGGATATAGGGTTTTCCGACTATGGAGTGGTGAATCCAAACTCTGCCGAAATTAGAACTCCACACGCGAATGGTAAAATTCGTTATACGATACCAGACAACTATTTTGTTGCGCGAGGGCATTCTCGAATGCATGGTAACAAAGGTGCGCAGATGTACGACCTTTCTCAGGCTGTGATTGATTCGGGGCACTATTTACTTCCTCCATTCAGCTGGGGTGACGGCCGCATAGACGACTGCGCTAACCGAAAAATGAAGGGTAACTTGAAGGATTGGGTTGCTATCGATACTTCCCACCACTTGCAGTTTGTCACAATGAGTGTGACTGAGTTTGAAAGAGAGCTACTTGTTCGTAACGAGGAGGAACATTCGTAACTCTGCAATCTACTCTTGGGTAACTATAGATAACTCCCCCACATCACTTGTGGGGGGAAGATTACATGTTGGATAAGACTTCATTAGGGATAGAAAACTTGGTAAGCATACATGCTATGCGAAACTTATCACCTTTTAAGGGGCCGTGCGTTTTTTCGATTTCACCCCGCTAACTCCAAAAGAAGTCTTAGAGCTTGAGAGTGTCAAGCTACAGATCTCAACTCAAAGTAGAAATGATGTAGTTGAAGCTCTTAACAATGACTCACTAAGTGAATACAATAGCTTTGATTCTTGGTCCCTATAGTTTAACCGGATAAAACCGTGGCCTCCTAAGCCGCTAATCGAGGTTCGAGTCCTCGTGGGGACGCCATTGAAGTATACATTTTTTCGTAAAATAATTTCACCATGCTTAGCCATCCCAAGTGAGATGATTTATTTGAAGCTAATCAGAAAGCTAAAGAACCAATAATGCCCTAAAGTTAGCTCAAACCTGAGCTTACAGTCTTGATGATTAGGTTAATATCTCACATGACATGGAGTTACGAGCGAACAAACGACGCTCGCTGTAGCTCGTTTCTGGACAGGAATGAGTTTCGGGCTTGTTCAACACTAGGGATTCAGTGTTGGCTTTACAGCATCTTAATCCTTACTTGTTATGTATATTTTTAATACAAAAAAGCCCACGTGCAAAAGTGGGCTTTAGATAAACATAACTCTATTAAGCTTCTGCTAACTCAGAGTCGAGTTGTGCAAAATCTGAAAAACTATTCTTCAGGTCTGTCCGCAAGGATTCTATTTCGAATTTCTTCAACGCTTGGGGCTTTCTTGAGGTGTCCTGCTTCACCTTGTGTGAGTTTGTCCACACCAAAGCCAACTTCACTCTTCCACCATTCATCAAGTTCGTCTCCGTGCTTGTTTTGTATTGCTTTGAGCATCGCTTCTTTAATGTTAAGTGAAGCAGCTCCTTCGTGTCCCGTCAAGGCAACTGCCAATATAACGTGACCACCCTTATTCTCTATGTAACCTCTAAGTGAAGCTAAAGTTCCACCCATTGATAAAGTATCGTCCAAGATAACATAATTACGACCTTGCTGTACAGCCCCATCGAAGAAAGGATATTGAGACAGACGATAAAATGCACCTTTACCTGTTCTCTGTGGCTTATTCGCTTGAACGATATCATCGCACAATTCAAGCTTTAGAGTTACGGCTAAATAATAAGCTAGAGCCGCTGGAATTTTATTGGTGCCAAACTCTTCGATAGCATGAACAGGGAGTATCAAGGCATTACTTTCCTGAACAATAGCTCGTAGTTCTGCAATTTTTTCTTTAGGAACAATATCTTTAACTAGTTGCAATGCTGCGTCATTGCTGCCATTTTTCTTTGCATCCTCATACCTTTCATGCTCCTTAGCCGAACCAAGAGGACAAAAGGTGAAAACTGGTGGAAAATTAGCCCATGCAACTCTAGTCTCTTCTTTTTTTAATCGTTCCCGGTATTCTGCGAGAGATACAACTTTACTAGGCATTCAAACTTCTACTACATCAAATCTTTCGGCATTCTACTAAAAAGTACGTTTGATGCATACATTCGGGTACATAACGCTTTCTTTTTAACAAATATGCGCTAATCAATGACTTTTAGAGCTTTTCTGTTTTCGTCAATAATATTGTTTGCATAGTATTCAGCGGCAGTTGTCACCGAATCGCCAATTAAGTCAGCAACTAGTTTGATGTCACCAGTAGCAGCGTAAATTTTAGAAGCAAAGGTGTGTCTGAAATCATAGTATCGCCCCTTCAGCTCAAACTGGGTACAGACCTCTTTAAATAATGCTCTCCAGCAGCCCATCGCATATGGTTTTTGTGTAGACTTATTAAAAAAAAAGGTAGTTTTGTTCATTAGGAATAAGGTGATTACTTTGCATATATTCCCTTAATTTACAGATAAGAAAATCTGACCTCAGAGGTACTTTTCTATACTTAAGAGTTTTGACGGTACATTCCTCAAATACTATAGACTCTTTGCCTTCTTCTAATATATAACTAGATTGTTTATTCAGCCTAACTTCGCTTGGACGAGCACCAGAGTCGACAATAAGGCAAAACATCAGTTATGTTGCAAATGAATATCCACGAGAATATTTGGTTCTCTTACCAAAAGTTTCATCAAAAATTTCTTCGTACAACTTTGAGTAGGACAATTCGTGTGTGTTTATTTTTCCTTTTGACTGTTCTTTCTTAAATTTCCGCTTTTTCAAAGGAGAGGAGGGGAGTCTATTACATAAAACGAGGATATTTAACATCGCACTAAACGCATAGTAGATTTTACGTCTCGTGGATTTTGAATGGTGGGGCCAAGCTTTAATGTATTTTACATAGTCCTCATCTGACAACCGTATACATTTTTCATCTAAGCAATGGGCATAATAACGCTTTAGTTTCTCAATATTTGAATCGCTTACTGTTTTTTCGTAAGAGGTAGCATCAAACTTATACTGGTTTTCAAGATAATCCCTCATTGTGACGCTTGCGAAACCAGCAGTAACCGTTTTGGACGTGTTAATCTTAGCTCTAAATTTATCGTATTCAGGAACAACAAACTTCTCAAAACTAAGATAGTTCGTTACGTCGGCAATAAAATGAAACCCTCTATTGATAGTTGGGGTTGCAGTGTGCACTTTGTAATAAAAAACTTTCGACCGTTTACCAACTCTAAGCACTAATCCTCTATATTTCCTCGATTTGTCAGTGTAGTCAGTTACTCCGTTCTTCGAAAGTGGGATAGTACGGATGGATGCGTCATTAAAACTGCGATGTGGCATATAATTGTAGTCGATTTTATTAATTATAGTCGTTTTAATATTCATTGTTGCAAATATTTTGAGCTTTCTAGGAGGGCGGATGGTGCCTGAAAGTGTTGCTGTGACTGTGTTTAATTAGTTTGCTAATATAAAATTTTAGATGGATATGAAGCTTAGGAGGGCCTTGTTTTATCCATTAAACTATGGGGACCTAATGCGTAGGGAGTTTTATTATACGTAGTTCGGGAAAATACGAAACCCTTTGTTAACAAGGTGCAGCGCTATGAGAAGAACGTCTCTGTCATTGACGTGAAAGTAATGAGCCCATGGCCTGCTTTTCTAATGCATATAAAAAGCCCTCGTAGATACGAGGGCTTTGGCTATGGTCAGCGTATTTTTTAAATATCCGTAGGTGGAAGTTTATCAATCGCCGTTTTCAGTACCTCTGACTCGGTAGGAGATGTCGCGCCCACGTCACTTCCGCTTTCTTTAGTTGCGTCAACTGCTGAGTCGCTTGAACTGGTAGTGGAAATACTCTCGCTATCAGAGTCAGGCGATGTTGGCTCAGTAGAGGGGAGAATTAAATCTTCTGGAGGAAGATCAATGTCCACAACATCAACAGTCACTTCAGTAACAGGCCCAGTTGTAACAATATCGCCTTCTTCAGGAAGGGTGATTGTGTCTTCTGGTACTGTTCCGGAGGTGATAGGTTCTGGCGCTGTACTTTCTGGTGTAGAAAGCTCAGGCGAAAGCGGGCTTGTACCCTCGTCCGGCGCGGTGGGCACAGGACCGCCAATATCAACCGTATCAAGCTTAGTGCCAGACAGGTCGATAGTATCTCCTCCACCAAAACCATCGCCCACAGTGGTACCAAGTGTGCTTACCTCGTCTTCAGGTAGCTTAATGATATCTGGTGTACTCTCTACTGGCTCCGTTATCGCTGAAGGCTCGCTCATAAGCGGTGCAGTAGGCTCGTTTTCTGGTGTTATCAGTCTAGTTTCAGCGTTTAGATCGACTGTTTGAAGCGTTTGCCCTGTTAGGTCAATGACGTCAGGTGCTGTAGGCTCGTCAGTAACCACGGTGCCGCTGCTATCTGATGCACTTACAGACTCAGATGAACTGCTCATTACCACTTCTGGTACACCTTCACCAGATGCCGTTACAAACACGTTGAACTCTGCCTGTTCGATAGTGCCGTCTGGATATTCGATACGGTAAGTAAAGGTATCCGTTAAGGTGCCACCAAATACTGCTAGCGTGTTGTCAGGGGTATAAGTGTAATCTCCATTTACATCTATTTCTAACGTTCCATATTGCCCTTGCACAATTGTGGTGTTGGTGAAACTATTAAAGTTTGTACCATCGGCCGAGATGTACACTTTATCTACGCTATCTTGGAATACATCATTCTCGAACAGATTGCCTGTAGCGGTTTGTACTTCGTCTACCACAAATTGGGTTAAGAAATTAATGCTCGAGTTTAGATCCACATTTATTGAATTACCTAAACCTAATAGGCCTCCATCTACATCCATAGATATCCTATACTCTCCTTCCTCAACACCGAATATGGTAAATTCACTACCTCCACCAATACCAAGAAGTCCAATAAGTTGATCGCCAGTGAAAGACTCTACTTCTCTCCAAGTATTATCTTCAAGTATTTCTAAACTTATTTCGAATCCTGATCCTAACGAAATCAAACCGGTTTTTGTGATATTAAATGTTATATCTTGGGTGGTGTTAGGATCTACAATGAAAGATTCACTTTCAGTGATGTTTGAAGGCGAAGGAACCACTATAAAAGCTATCGTTGTTGCTGAGTAACTTAATGCGTTTTCGATGTCCAAACCATCACCTGAATTAAAATCATAGAGTAGTTCAGCACTCGCCGAGTCCGCAGACACCCCTTGTCCTGATAGATTAAAGTTTAAGTTTGCGGTAGAGGTATTCGTGCCATCAGAAATGGTGTAGCTGAAACTATCCGTGCTACCCAAGCCGTCACGTACGCCGTTGGCTACGTAGGTGTAGCTCCCGTCTTCAAAGATGGTGAGGTCGCCATAGTCACCTTTAATAGTAATGCCCGATAGGCCAGTACCCAATACGGTCACAGACTCTCCACTGGCATTAGTAACTTGTGTCACTACGCCGCCCTCAGCAATACTATCTGCTACGTCACCACTGTTGGCTGCATCAATAACATTACCAGAGGTAGTCGTGCTACCTTCAAACTGATATTCCGTTAGCGTTGTTGTCACATCCGTTTGTTCTAGCAAGGATATCGTATTGTTGAGCAATAACTCGGCAATATCGTCAATGAGAGCATCAGCCAACTGTGCTACTCCTAGTGTTGTAAGACCTGAGTTAATAGTATCTACCAAGTCGCCAGCTCCAATCGTGTCTGCGGTAGCTAGGATTGGCTCAAGAATAATTTCTCTTACTAGAGTTCCTAAAGGTATAACGCCTAAACCTGCTTCACCATTTAGCGCAGTTTCAATTGCATCTAGCACCACCTCTTGGTTTTCCTCGCCAAGAACAACCCCGCCATCACCTAGTTCAGCAAGTGTTATCGAGCTGTCACCATTTTGGTCAAACAAGTTTCCAAGGGTACTTTGACTGTTACGAACAACAACCGCATAGTCTCCAGCAGGGAGCCCAGAGAACTTTGCCACCAAGGTGTCATCACCTAACAAGCCCAAGACATTTAACCCTACAGCGTCACCAATCAGAGGGCTGTCTGGTGCTGTCGCTGAGGCAACTACATTGCCATCTGCATCAACAATATCAACTCGATAACCATTGGCCACTGCAACTAGCGCAGTTTGACTAACCTCTACAACCACCTCTCCGAAGTAGTCGGCTCCGACAGTAAATGTTGTACTAGCGGTAGGAGAACCTGCGGCAGGTGAACCAGCTGCTACGTCAATCACCTGCAAGTCGCTATCAGTAACTGGAGTATTAACGATGGCGGTTTGTGCGCCTAGCTCCATATCATTGTTATCGGTTTGGGCGACTACTGGCGGGAAGTCGCTGCCAGATATGTTGATGGTAAGCGCCGCAATATCAGAAGTTTCACCATCTGATAGGGTGTAATTAAACACTTCGTCCTGACCAATTGCACTACGATCGCCATCGGCGGTATAGGTGTATGTGCCGTCTGCAGCAATTTCCAGTACGCCATAGTTACCTTGAATAGTAACCGTACCAGTAGCAGGAACAGCCACACTATCACCAGAGGCGTTGGTAACCAGTGTTACTTGGGCACCGTCTAAGATAGTGTCGGCGCCTACGCCACTAATATCACCGTCAATTAGGTTACCTTGGGCCACTAAATCCCCCGTATAGGTGTACTCCGTCAACGTGGTGGTGATATCAGTGTTTTCGAGTACTGATACTGTATTGCTGAGTAATGAAGTGGCTACGACACCTATGACTGCGTCAAGAAGACCAGTCACACCGAGAAGGTCTAAGGGAGCAGTTAGTTTATCAACGAGTATAGCCGCGATTCCTCCGGCACCAATAATAGGGGTGTCTGTTAGGGCTGCTTCTAAAGCATTTCTCGTTAACGTGCCAACAGAGTCACCTAAAATCCCCAAGCCTAAAAGGTCATCATTTAAAGTGCTTTCTACGAGGTCTAGTACTGCTTCTTGGTTATTTGGTCCTAGTACAACGCCTGCGTTGCCAAGTTCAACTAGGCTGACATCTCCACTTCCATCACCGTCCAGTAGTTCTTCTAACTTGCTCTCATCGTTGCGAACAACAACATAGTAGGTACCTGCATCTAGGCCTGTTAGTGAGAAAGAAACCGTTTCGTCATTCGAAATATTGAAGGTTTCTAATCCACCTATGTCAACTAACTCTGAGTTTGCAGTTCCGCCTTGATAAACAAGCTGACCATTTTCATCATAAATCTGAACCGCGTAGGCATCTGCAACTGCAGCAAGCGCAATTTGTTGAACTTCTACAAAGACTTCACCTACATTGTTAGGGGAAACCGTAAAGGTAGCTGCCGCATCAACACCAGGTGTGAAAAGCCCTACCTCGAGAACGTCTACATTACTGGTTGTCTCAGAAGGATATACCGTCACAACAGGTTCGCCCATATCAACGGTGTTACCGTCGTTTATAGCATCGAGAGCCTGTACGACAACATTCTGACTTGCTGTGCTTGCCGAGTTACCTGCTTCGTCGGTGACTGTTGCCACCACCGCGTAGGTACCTGCTGGTAGCGTTGTGCCTGTTAAATCAAGGCTCCAGTTGCCGCTGCCATCAATGGTAAGTTCAGGGTCAGTGCCAAAGGTATAGGACGTGCCATCAACGGTAACGGTTAGGGTAGTATTGTCACCAAGATCCACCGTACCATTAAAGATTAGCGTGCTATCGCTAGTAATAAAGTCTCCAGCTACTCCAGAGTCGTTTGAGATACTGTCGAAGGTTACTGTTTGACCATTATTGTTTTCATCAATACTGGTATCGATAACAACTGTACCTGTGTCAGTAGCAACATTGCCTACAGCATCTGTGGCGGTAACTACAGCCGTATAATTTCCTTCAGCAAGCAGGGCGACGATATTGTCAGCTAGCGTCCACGTGCCGTCACCATTGTTGGTAGCGGTATAGTCAACGCCGTCAATGGTGACTACTACAGTAGCCGTTGGGTCATCAACCGTACCCGTTAGTGCAGGCGTAGTATCGTTAGTCGTCACATCATTGATGGTTACAACAGGTGCCACGGCGTCTACCGTGTCAGATGCCGGCCCACTGGTGTTGCCCGCTTCATCAGTAGCCGTTACCGTTACTACAACTCCATCTGCTAATGGTGTATCTGGCGTTACGCTCCAATTGCCGTCGCCATCAGCGATGACGGTGAAATCTGGCGTGCCGTCTCCGTCTACATCCACATCTACCGTTGCGCCCGCTTCGGCTGTGCCGGTAATTTCAGTGCCGTTGCCCGCTTCAACGGTAGGCGCTGCTGGTGCTGTGGTATCAATAACCACTGTACCAGTATTCGTACCCACATTACCTTCTGGGTCGGTTGCAGTAACCGTTGCGGTATAGCTACCTTCAGCAAGTGCCGCTACCGCATCGTCAGCTAGTGTCCACGTGCCATCACCGTTATTGGTGGCGGTATAGTCGGCTCCATTGATGGTAACAACCACCGTGGCTGTTGGGTCGTCAACCGAACCAGTAAGTGCCGGCGTTGTATCGTTCGTTGTTAAATCGTTAAAGGCAACCACTGGCGCAGCCGCGTCAACCGTGTCTGAGGCTGGGTTACTAATGTTACCCGCTGCGTCAGTTGCCGTTACGGTCACAATTACGCCATCGGCAAGCGGTGTATCAGGCGTAATGCTCCAATTACCGTCGCCATCAGCGATGACGGTGAAATCGGGCGTGCCGTCGCCATCCACGTCTACATTTACGGTTGCGCCTGCTTCAGCGGTACCGGTAATTTCAGTGCCGTTGCCCGCATCTACAGTAGGTAACGCAGGTGGTGTAGTATCAATCACTACGGTTCCTGAATTTGAACCTACATTGCCATCGGCATCCGTGGCAGTAACGGTAGCGGTATAGCTACCATCTGCAAGTGTAGCCACTGCATCGTCAGCCAGCGTCCAGCTTCCATCCCCATTGTTAGTTGCGGTGTAGTCCACACCATCAATGGTCACTACTACGATAGCGTTTGGATCGTCCACCGTACCGGTTAGTTCTGGTGTATCGTCATTAGTAGTTAAGTCGTTGATTGTAACGACTGGTGCAACAGCGTCTACTGTATCTGACGCTGGTGCACTGACATTGCCAGCTTCATCAACCGCCGTTGCCGTAACAACCGCGCCATCGGCCAGCGGTGTAGTGGGGGTTATTGACCAATTTCCATCGCCATCTGCGATGACGGTGAAGTCTGGCGTGCCGTCGCCATCCACGTCCACATTTACAGTTGCGCCGGCTTCCGCAGTACCCGTAATTTCAGTGCCGTTACCTGCATCGACGGTAGGCGCTGCTGGAGTAGTGGTATCAATCACCACAGTACCAGAGTTAGTTCCGGTGTTACCGTCGGCATCAGTAGCAGTAACCGTAGCGGTATAGCTACCTTCAGCCAGCGCGGCAACGATATCGTTAGCCAGTGTCCAGCTGCCATCACCATTGTTTGTCGCGGTATAGTCTGTACCGTTAATGGTAACGACCACTATGGCGGTTGGGTCGTCCACCGAACCGGTAAGTGCAGGCGTGGTATCGTTAGTCGTTAGGTCGTTAAAGGCAACGATTGGCGCAACAGCGTCTACCGTATCAGACGCTGGACTACTCGTATTGCCAGCTTCATCGGTTGCTGTTGCCGTGACAACCACGCCATCCGCTAGTGGTGTTGTGGGTGTTACTGACCAGTTACCATCGCCATCAGCAATTACTGTGAAATCAGGTGTGCCATCACCGTCAACGTCTACGTTTACAGCTGCGCCTGCTTCGGCTGTGCCGGTTATTTCGGTACCGTTGCCTGCATCAACAGTAGGCGCAGCTGGCGCAGTAGTATCGATAACACCGCCATTTTCGTTTGCGGTTGCCGTATTGCCCGCGCCATCTGTTGCACTTGCGGTGACTGAATAATTACCTTCAGATAAGGCCGCTGGTACATCTACAGAGAAGGTGCCGTTAGCTTGAACAATGGCGTCAAATGTTTGGGTGTTTCCTGCACTATCGGTAACGCTGATGGATACGGTGCTGCCTGGCGCAATATCTGTAGTACCGGAAATGGTCGGTGTTGTATCGTTTCCTGTGCCAAGCGAGTCCAAGGTTAGGTTTGGCACGGCTGTATTTATATTGCCGCTGGTAGTATCAGACGCCGAGTTTCCAGCGGCATCAGTGGCGGTAGCAGTAACATCGAAGTTTCCGTCTGCCATTGCATTGGGCACGTCGGCGCTGAAATTACCAAGGCTATCGACAATAGCCGTAAATGTCTGTTCTGCTCCTGCACTGTCGGTGACGGTTATGGTCACTGAACTACCTGGGCTTAAATCGGTGCTACCGGTGATCGTTGGCGTGGTATCGTTACCTGTGCCTTGTGCATCTAAATTGATAGTCGGCGCGGTAGTGTCTACGCTACCGTTTGTTTCAGTGGCCGTTGTCTCATTACCTGCTGGGTCTTGGGCAACGGCGGTAACGGTATACCCTCCTTCAGCCATGGGGCTTGGCACATCGGCCGAGAAACTGCCGTCTCCCTGAACGGTTGCATCGAAGGTTTGGCTTACACCTGCGTTATCCGTCACAGTAATCGTTACCGTAGCACCTGCAGGCAGGTCAGTATTCCCTGATATTGTAGGCGTTGTGTCACTGTCTGGGGCTAGTGTATCTAACGATAGAGTAGGGGCTGTCGTATCAATAATACCTGTGTTGTCTACGACGGTAGTGCTATTACCCGCTTCATCACTTGCCGTGGCTTCAACACTGTATGCACCTTCTGCCAAAGGCGCAGGCACATCCACTGTAAAGTTTCCATTTACATCAACTGTAGCTGTGAGGGTTTGAACATTTCCTGCGCTGTCAGTTACCACAAGCGTAACTTCACTACCCTGCGCAAGGTTTGTGCTACCAGATAGGGTAGGCGTTGTGTCATTGCCTTCCTCAAGTGGCGTTAAGGTTAGTGATGGTGCTGTAGTGTCTATGCTTCCAGCATCACTGGCTGTCGCTGTATTACCTGCCTCATCACTGATGGTAGCGCTTACCGTGAAGTCGCCTTCAGCTAAATCTGTACCTGGGGAGATAGAGAAAGAACCATCGGCCTGTACCACTGCGCTTAAGGTCTGGGTCGCACCAGCACTATCCGTTACCAAAATAGTGACCACAGCGCCCGCAGGTTCATCGGTTGTACCGGTAATGAGTGGCGTCGCGTCGTTAGTGGTATCGGCAACATCTATAGTAAGTGTAGGTACTAGAGTATCAACTACGCCTGCCTCGTTATCGGTTGCACTGTTGTTTGCTTCATCGGTGGCGTTTGCTGAAACAGTGAAGTTTCCTTCAGCCATCGCCGCTGGTACATCGGCAGAGAATACGCCGCCCGCGCCAACCAATGCAGAGAACACCTGTGTATTACCCGCACTATCAACAACAGTTATTTGCACTGTAGAACCTTGCGGTAAATCTACAGTACCGCTTATGGTTGGGGTTGAGTCGCTAACTGTGCCTGGCTCGTCCAGCGTAATAACAGGTGAAATTGTGTCGATTAAGCCGGTTTCAGCGTCGGACGCTGTATTGCCAGCTTCATCAACAACGGTAGCCTGAACTGTGTAGTTACCCTCAGCCAAAGTGGTCGGTACGTCTACGCTAAAAGAGCCGTCGCTTTGCACGGTTGCTGATAAGGTTTGTATATTGCCAGCGTTATCGGTGACGGTAATTGAAACCGTGCTTCCGGCTGGCTGGTCTGTCGTTCCGCTAATGGTTGGTGTAGCATCATTGCCAACACCTTGCTCTGCCACATCAATAGCCGGTGATGTGGTATCTACCACACCGCCAGTTTCAGAGTCAGAACCGGTATTTCCGGCTCCGTCAGTCACCTCTGCGACAACTGTGTAGCTACCTTCGGCCAAGTCTGACGGTACGCTTGCGCTGAAGGTGCCATCTCCTTGTACTGTTGCGGTAAAGGTTTGAACTGCTCCAGCACTATCTGTCACTGTTAAAGTGACGGTGGCACCAACTGGCGCGTTAGTTGTGCCAGAAATAAGAGGCGTAGCATCGTTTGTCTGGCCAAGGGCATCTAGGGTAATGTCCGGGGCGCTTGCATTAATATTGCCGCTATCCGTCACTGTCGTGCTATTGCCCGCAGCATCGCTTGCACTGGCTGTTACATCGTAATCGCCATCAACAAGCGCGCTGGGTATTTCAACTGAGAAAGTGCCATCCGCGTTTACCGTAGCAGTAAGGTTCTGTACATTACCGCCTGCATCGGTGACAACCAGTGTAATTGTTGCTCCCTCTGGCAAGTCGGTAGTACCGCTTAAAATTGGCGTTGCGTCATTGCCGCTGGCCACTGGATCTAAGTTGATAACAGGTGGGGTGGTGTCAACTGTACCGTTGTTATCAACCGCTGTGTTTTGATTACCTGCATCATCAGTCGCCGTCACTTCTACGGTGTAATCGCCTTCTGCAAGGTCAAGGGGCACATCAGCGCTAAAGCTACCGTTCGCTTGCACTATGGCAGTGAAAGTTTGCGTATTGCCTTGGCTGTCAGTCACGCTAATGCTTACAGTGCTGCCCGCAGCTAAGTCGGTGGTTCCCGATATAGTCGGTGTAGCGTCGTTGGTCAGGCCTTGTGCGTCTAACGTTATGGTGGGGGCTGCTGTGTCTATGACACCGTTATTATCTATTGCCGTTGCTGAATTACCCGCATCGTCAGTCGCAGTGACAGTCACACTGAAACTGCCCTCAGCTAAATCGGCAGGAACATCAGCACTGTAAGTGCCATCGTTTTGAACAGTTGCTGTGAATGTTTGGGTATTTCCAGCGTTGTCTGTCACGCTTATGCTAACTGTGTCGCCAGCATTGAGGTCTGTGGTGCCAGAGATAGACGGCGTTGCATCATTGCCAAGCCCCTGTGTATCGATGGTTATCGATGGGGCTGTTGTATCGATGTTACCGCCATTTTCGGTTACCGATGCACTGTTGCCAGCGCCGTCTGTGGCGGTGGCAGTAACAGAATAGTCACCCTCAGGTAAGCTCGCAGGAACATCAGCCGTAAAGCTTCCATCGCCTTGCACTATGGCACTGAATGTCTGTGTGTTTCCAGCACTGTCAGTCACAGTCAGCGTTACAGTACTACCTGGCGCTACGTCGGTATTACCTGAAATAGTCGGCGTCGTGTCGTTGCCCGACCCTAGAGGATCAAGGGATAGGGTAGGCGCGGCAGAGTTTATGTCGCCGCTCACTGTATCTGTAGCAGTATTACCTGCAGCATCAGTGGCCGTTGCAGTAATGTCGAAGTTTCCGTCAGCCATAGGATTAGGCACATCTGCACTGAAGTCGCCATTACCATCAACAGTTGCAGTAAACGTCTGCACAGTGCCAACACTGTCAGTTACTGTGATAGTTACTGTGCTTCCTGCGGCCAGGTCTGTATTTCCGCTAATGGTAGGCGTGTTATCGTTACCTGTACCAAGCGGATCCAAAGTGATAACAGGCGCTGTGGTATCTACGCTGCCACCCGTTTCAGAATCAGAACCTTGGTTACCTGCCGCGTCTTGAGCCGTTGCGGTAACCGTATAGTCACCTTCAGCTAGTGGTGAAGGTACGTTGGCGGCAAAACTGCCGTCGGTTTGTACCGTTGCGGCAAAGGTTTGCGTGTTACCAGCACTGTCGACCACCGTTAGTGTAACAATGGCGCCAGCTGGAAGGTTTGTGGTGCCAGAAATAGTTGGCGTAGCGTTATTCTCTGGCGTCAATTCGTCAAGGTTTAGCTCAGGTGGCGTGATGTCGATAACGCCTGAATTATCAAGAACCGACGTGCTGTTGCCTGCTTCATCAGTGGCGGTAGCTTCAACAATGTACGAGCCTTCAGCAATGGCACTGGGCACATCAACCGTAAAGCTTCCTGCAGCATCAACTGTTGCTGTAACCGTTTGAATGTTGCCAGCACTGTCTGTGATAACCAAGGAGACCACGCTACCTTCGGCTAGATCTGTACTTCCCGAAATGGTTGGGGTTGTGTCGTTGCCTAATCCTTGAGGGTCTAAAGTTAGGGTAGGCGCTGTGGTGTCTATGGTGCCTATTGCATTGGCTGACGCACTGTTGCCAGCATCGTCGGTGGCCGTTGCGGTAACCGTAAAGTCACCTTCGGCCAGTGCAGCTGGTACATCCACAGTAAAGTTGCCGTTTGCGTCAACCGTTGCGGTCACAGTTTGCGTATTGCCAGCGTTGTCGGTGATCGACAGCGTTACGCTCTCACCTGCTGCTAAGTCCGTAGTGCCTGAAATGGTCGGCGTAGTATCGTTATTTGAACCCAGCGCATCTAGTGAAATAACGGGGGGGACAGTATCGACGATACCGTTATTGTCGGTGACAGAGGCACTATTTCCGTTGCTGTCTGTAGCGGTAGCGGTTACTGAGTAATCACCTTCGGCAAGAGGCGCGGGGACATCAGCACTAAAGTTACCGCTCGCATCAACAAGTGCAGTAAAGGTTTGGGTGTTGCCTGCACTGTCAGTGACAAAAAGCGTTACGGTTGAACCCGCGGGTAGGTCAGTCGTACCCGAAATGGTTGGTGTAGTATCGCTAACCGTAACTTGCGCATCTAGTGTCAACGCAGGGGCGCTGGTATCTAACGTACCGATATCAGAGGTGGTGGTTGAATTACCTGCATCGTCTGAGGCACTTGCTGTTACCGTGTAGCTGCCGTCTGGTATAGTGTTTGGAAGATCTGCGCTAAAGTCACCATTCGCGTCCACAATGGCGTCAAAGGTTTGTGTATTGCCTGCGCTATCTGTGACGGTTAACGTTACTGTGCTTCCCGGCGCTAAATCAGTGCTGCCCGATATGTTAGGCGTTTCATCGTTGCCTGTGCCCTGCGGATTTAGCGTAAGTACAGGGGCGGTGGTGTCAATATTGCCACCGTCTTCTATTGCGGTAGTTGAATTACCTGCATCATCTGTTGCAGTAACTTCGACGCTGTAGTCTCCTTCAGGCAGTGGAGACAATACGTCTGTTGCAAAGTTACCGTCTGCATCAACCAATGCGTTAATGGTTTGCGTGTCGCCATTGCTGTCAGTCACGGTGATCACAACAACAGCGCCTTCAGGTAAATCTGTATTACCTGAAATAACCGGCGTAGTGTCACTACCTGAATCTAACGGGTTCACGTTAACAATAGGTGCTTGAGTATCAATACTTCCATTTGTTTCGTTTGCCGTTGCGGTGTTGCCTTGTGCATCGCTTACTGTTGCCGTAACGGTAAAGTCGCCTTCAGCCAGGGCGCTAGGCACATCGGCACTAAATGTGCCGTCTGCTTGCACGGCTGCTTGGAAACTTTGCGAGTTACCGTTGGCATCTACCACAGTAATGGTAACTAGTGTGCCAGGTGCCACGTCGGAAGTACCTGTGATAGTTGGGGTAACATCGCTGGTAGCGCCTTGTGTATCAAGGGTTAACAGCGGCGCTTCGCTATCTACATTACCTGTTGTATTGGCATTCGCGGTATTGCCTGCACTGTCGGTTGCACTGGCACTAACAGTAAAGTCGCCGTCAGCTAGTGCGTTTGGCACATCTACACTGAAGCTACCATTTGCATCGACCAAGGCATTGATAGTTTGTGTGTTTCCTGCGCTATCTGTTACGACAAGTGTAACCGTGCTTCCTTCAGGAAGGTCAGTGGTGCCTGAAAGCGTAGGTGTGGTGTCACCCGTGCTGCCAGGGTTTTCAAGGGTAAGCGTAGGCGCGGTGGTATCTACAACGCCGCCATTGTCGGTTACTGTTGTCGTATTGCCATCGCCGTCAGTTGCGCTGGCGGTAACGGTGTAAGCGCCATCAGCGAGTGGGGTGGTAACATCTGTACTAAAGCTTCCGTCTGCACCTACTGTCGCGGTGATCGTTTGCGTGTTCCCTGCGCTATCCGTTACGGTTAAGGTAACCGTACTTCCTTCAGGCAAGTTGGTGGTACCTGAAATAAGGGGCGTGCTGTCATTCGTCTCGCTTTGCCCATCTAGCACTAACGTGGGTGCATTAGTATTAATGTTACCCGTTGCGTTGTCTGTAACTTCATTGCCTGCTTCATCTTCTGCCGTGGCAGTAACCGTATAGTCTCCGTCAGCCAGTTCTTGCGGTACGTCGACAGAGAAATTACCGTTAGCATCGACTAAGGTGTTGATGGTTTGGGTGTTACCAGCGCTATCAACGACTGTTAGCGAGACAACACTTCCTTCAGGCAGATCGGTGCTGCCCGATAAAGTTGGTGTGGAATCGTTACCAGAACCCACTGGATTTAAAGATAGCGATGGTGCGGTTGTATCTACAATGCCGCCGTTTTCTGTCACGCTAGCGGTATTACCATTTTCATCAACAGCGGTTGCTGTAACGGAGTAGTTACCTTCTGCTAATGCGCTAGGTACTTCAGCGCTAAAGTTTCCGTTTTCATCTACAACGGTTTCAATCGTTTGCTGATTACCTAAGCTATCGGTGACGACCAGTGTTACCGTGCTACCTTGTGGCAAATCTGTCGTGCCACTAATAAGCGGTGTGGTGTCGTTGCCAATATCTTGTGGGTCAAGCGATAGCGTTGGTGCTGCGGTATCAATATTGCCCTGTGTCGATGCAGAGTCTTGATTACCCGCATCGTCAGTGACCGTCGCGGTAACGGTAAAGGTGCCGTCGGCAAGCTCTGCCGGCACGTCAACAGAGAAAGTACCGTCATTTTGGACAAGAGCGTCAAAGGTTTGCGTATTGCCTGCACTGTCTGTAACAGTGATTGATACACTGCTACCCGGTGCCTGGTCTGTGTTACCTGAGATGGTTGGCGTAGTATCATTGGTACTGCCTTGAGCATCTAGATTAACCAGCGGCGATGTAATATCGATATTACCGCCAGTTTCCGTTGCCGTTGCGGTATTGCCGTTCGCGTCAGTTGCTGTAGCTGTTACGCTATATTCACCTTCCGCTAAAGGATTGGGCACATCGACACTGAAATTACCAGAACCGTCTACCGTTGCCGTAAATGTTTGCGTATTGCCAAGCGCATCGGTAACAGAGAGTGTAACAGTGCTGCCAGCGGGTAAATCGGTAGTACCTGAGATAGTAGGCGTGGTGTCGTTGTCATCACCCAGTGGGTCAAGGGTTAAGCTTGGCGCATTGCTGTCCACGGTGCCAGTTTGTGACGTTGAAGCACTATTTCCCGCAGCATCGGTGGCTGTTGCTTCAACAGTGTAGTCGCCGTCAGTGAGTTCAGCAGGCACGTCTGCGCTAAATTCACCGTTCGCGTCTACTGTGGCAGTAAAGGTTTGGCTGTTTCCAGCACTATCGGTAACGGTAAGTGTAACCGTGCTGCCTGATTCCAAGTTTGTAGAGCCGCTAATTGAAGGTGTCGTGTCGTTACCTGTGCCAAGTGGCCCTAGTGAAATGGTGGGGGCTTGCGTATCAATGTTGCCGCCATTTTCAGTGGCAGTTGTTGTATTGCCTGCCTCGTCTGTAGCACTGGCCTCTACGGTATATTCACCCTCAGTAAGCGGCGTTTGCACGTCGACGCTAAAGTCACCGTTTTCATCAACGATGGCATCGATAGTCTGCGTGTTGCCCGCACTGTCGGTCACTACAATGGATACTGTTGAACCAGGTGGTAAATCGGTAGAGCCAGAAATTGTTGGCGTGGTGTCGCTGCCGTCAGTTTGTGGGTCTAGAGAAAGCGCTGGTGCGGTAGTGTCTATGTTGCCACTGTTGTCGACAGCGGTAGTTGTATTACCCGCTGCATCAGTTGCTTCGACAGAAACCTCATAATTGCCCTCTGCTAGCGCTTCTTCGACATCGGCGCTGAAATTACCATTTTCATCAACAACGGCGGTAACGGTCTGCGTATTACCCTGACTATCGGTGACGGTAATAGCGACCTCGCTGCCAGCGGGTAAATCTGTATTACCTGAGATAGTCGGTGTCGTGTCGTTAGTATCCGTTTGCGGGTCGATGTTCACAATTGGTGGGGTGGTATCAAGTACAGTAGTGGCCGTGGCGGTAGAGCTATTGCCATTTTCGTCTGTCACCGTCACTTCAATCTCGTATTCGCCCTCTTCAGAGCCTGGAGGGAATGCAACATTGAAGTTGCCATTCTCATCGGTTGTCCCCGTTATTGTCTGGCTGTTGCCGTTGCTATCTGTGATAACAACCACAACCTCTGAATTAGGGGCGTCTGACGACCCCCCTATGCCTTCACTACCGTTGGTAGGAGAGCCGGTTTCAATAGCAACATTAGGGCCTTGGGTATTAATAACCGCATCGATAGACGTTGAAGCGGTATTGCCCGCCACATCAGACACAGTAGCGGTTACCGTGAAGTCGCCGTTTGCGAGTGCTTGCGGCACTTCAGCACTGAAGCTACCGTCTTCTTGCACTGTTGCAGTAATGGTTTGCGTAGTGCCGTCTGAATGTACGATTTCTAGCGTCACTATCGCACCCGGTTCTGCGTCGGTGTCGCCATTTATCACCGGCGTGTCATCATTGGTTGAGCCAATAGGATCAAGGTTGATTATCGGCGCCGTGGTGTCAATTTCGCCAGTCACTGTGGTGGTAGAACTGTTGCCTGCTGGTGTTGTTACAGTAACATCAACCGTGTACTCACCTTCGCTAAGCTCCGCTGGCACATCTTCGTTGAATGTGCCGTCCGCGCCCACTGTAGTAACGATTGTTTGTTCGTTACCTTCGCTATCTGTAACAACAATGACGACTTCACTGCCAGGAGGGGCATCGGTTTCACCAGAAACGTTTGGCGTAGTATCGTTCGTTGGAGCAGGTTGATTTACGGTCGTCGAAGGACTCGTAGAATCGTAATCGCCGCTTGCTGTTGCTTGTGCGGTGTTACCCGCATCATCTGTCACCTCGGCAGTTACGCTGTATGTACCCTCAGCCACCGCATTTGGAACTTCAACGGTAAAGGTACCATCGGCAAGCACAGTGGTGGTAAAGGTTTGAGTAACGCCAGCACTATCGGTAACGGTAAGGGTTATCGTGCTTCCGGGCACGGCATCCGTTAATCCCGAAAGTGTGGGGGTAGCATCGCCATTTATTCCTGGGTCGTTTAATGAGATGGTTGGTGCCGTCACATCGATAGCACCTTGTGCTTCGGCATTGGCCGTATTGCCTGCTTCATCAGTTACGCTGGCGTTAACGGTAAACTCACCTTCAGCTAGTTCAGCCGGTACGTCAGCGCTGTAAGTGCCGTCAGCCTGCACAATGGCGGTCACGCTTTGCGTAACGCCTGCACTATCGGTAATGGTTAATGTTACTGTGCTACCAGGCGCTGCATCGGTTGTACCTGAAAGGGTAGGCGTGGTGTTGTTACCAGTCGCTATAGTGTCGATAGTGATCGACGGTGCAATGGTATCAATTTCGCCCGTGGTTTCAGCGGTTGCAGTGTTGCCCGCTTCGTCGGTTACGCTGGCGTTAACGGTAAACTCGCCTTCAGCTAGTTCAGCCGATACGTCTGCAGTGTATGTGCCGTCAGCCTGTACGATAGCAGTCACGGTTTGCGTATTACCTGCGCTATCAGTAATGGTTAGTGTAACTGTGCTGCCAGAGGCGGCATCGGTTGTACCTGAAAGGGTAGGCGTAGTGTCGTTACCAGTCGCTATGGTATCGATAGTGATCGACGGCGCAGTGGTATCAATCACGCCCGTGGTGTCTGTGGTTGCCGTATTACCCGCTTCATC